>CAYZJA010000002.1:0-225277 GCA_964479005.1 uncultured Candidatus Saccharibacteria bacterium | reverse complement strand
GGCCCGTGTCTCAGTGCCCTTGTTGGGGGCCATGCTCTCACACCCCCTACCCGTCATAGCCTTGGTGAGCAGTTACCTCACCAACAAGCTGATAGGACCTAGGTCTATCATCAAGCGGATTGCTCCTTTATCCCAATCTTCATAGAAAATTGGGAACTATTGGGTATTACTTCGTCTTTCAACGAACTATCCCCATCTTGACGGTAAGTTACCAAGGTATTACTAACCCGTTTGCCACTATTCCGATAAATCGGAATCGTACGACTTGTATGCCTTATCCACACCGCTAGCGTTCATCCTGGACCAGGATCAAATCCTCATTTAAGATCTTGGAATAACCAGAAAAGATTGAACTTATTAACTATTAAATTATCAAAGAGCACCTTATAAAGTAAGGTAATAGATATTATAACAACCTCTCGCTTCGCTCGAGAACGTTGAAATTAAAACACGTTTATTTACCTTAAAATAAACGTGTTTTAATTATAAAGGAAAAATTCTGTTTGTCAACCACGTTTAACGTGGTCAACCGAATTTTATAATCTTATTTCTTTTTCCCTTTCCAATGATCTAAAAGTTCAGAAACTATAGGTCCTTTTTTATAGTTCTTTTGGCAAGGAAATTCTTTGCAGTCAAAACAATAATCTAAACCTTTCTCTTTGGCACAAGCAGGAAGAGGGCAGACTTCGTTTGGCTGACATCCAGGGCATTCTTTTGTTACATATTTTGGGCATTTGCTACAAACTAATCCGCAAACTCCGATTTTTAATTTGTTGTTTACCATAGAAAAAAAATGAATTTTTGCAACCTTTTAAATATTTATCTATATTCTAACAAAAAATCGCCTTGCTGACGATTTTTTAATAGCTCTGGGAGCTAAACCACGCATATCTACAACTAAATTACTATTGATCTTTTTTCAATGCGCGACACTTTTCACAATCTTCTCTTATCGTACAGCTTGTATCCAAAAATTCAAGCTTATACTTTTTCTCTAATTTACGATGTAATTTCTCTAATTTACAATGTAATTCATCCATTTCTTCGAAAGAGCATTGTTTGAGACTACTAGCACAATTAGGACATTCATGGGATACACCCCTTGATGTTTCTTGATGAATATCTTCAATTTTATCTGTATAAAATTCACAATTCCCGCAAACAAAACATACTTTCTTTTCCATAGATTCCTTCTTCTCTACATTATTCTTTTCTACATTATTCTTTGGTTGTAATTGTTCTGCTCCTATTTTCTCCATAATTTAATAATATATAAATTTAAGTTAAGTGTTTCTTATAAAAATCTTTTAAATGGTGCCCTCGACAGGAATCGAACCTGTATCTAGGGCTTAGGAGTCCCTTGTTCTATCCGTTGAACTACGAGGGCAAAATTAATAAAGCGCGGGCGACCGGATTTGAACCGGCGACCTCCTGCGTGACAGGCAGGCGTTCTAAACCAGACTGAACTACACCCGCTTTGGGTGGCACGTCAAACGTGCCTCAACACCGTTTAACGGTGTGCCAGGGGTGGGAATTGAACCCACGACCTTAGCTTTATGAGTGCTATGCTCTAACCGACTGAGCTACCCTGGCAAATATTTTTAATTATTTATTCCAATAATTTGATTGAAAATAATTTTGTAACAATATAGCAATTTCTTTTTCCCCATACCCACTTTTTAAAAATATTTCTCTTCGCTTAGCATCACTTTCATTAATAAATGCTTCGTAATGAATCAGATTTAATGGTCGACGATCTTTAGTGCTTTTCACAAATCCTTTTTTGTGCTTTGTTATTCTTTTTCGTAAATCACCTGCAAAACCTGTATAAAGTTTTTTATCTTTTTCGCTGTACAAAATATAAATATAAAACATAAACGATGGGGCTAAATGGTTGGCACGTAAAACGTGCCTTAACCACGTTTAACGTGGTTGCGGGGGCTGGAATTGCACCAGCGTCTCGAGGTTATGGGCCTCGTGAGATACTACTTCTCCACCCCGCGGATTTTATTATTATAGAAGAAAAGTAGGTTAAATGCAACCCTCACAGAGTATTTAATAATTCATCCCAAAATTTCTTATATATGTGTACTATCTCTTTTGCCCTATTTTGGCTCAAAGAAAAATTTTTGTCTCCAATAATCTTTTCTCTAATATTATGGAGCTGAAACAAAACTTCCAAATTTTGATATCCTCTCAATTTTAATTCATCTAAAATCTTTGTAAAATCATCTCCAGCATACCCCATAAAATTTAATGTTTTTTTCGCTATCGCTTCTGCCTTAAGTACTGCTAATTTCCATGAAGATTGATATGGTTCTTTTAAAAGTTCCTCAATTTTTTTCCATTCTTTACGACTTTTACCAGATAAAGAAAAAACAGGAACAATCCCCCACCAATTTTGCCATCTTTCTACCCATTTAGTAAAAAGGCGTAATTTCCAAAAATAATAAATAATTCCGATCAATAGCCAGCAACACATTGCAAGGCAAAAGAATTTAAAATAAAAGAAATAAACAATAATAGATTCTGTCATTATGAAATAATATCTTTAATTGTTTTTGTTATATTTAATAATGAAAAATCGGAAAGATATGGTCCAATAATCTGCATATTTATAGGCAAATTGTCTGCTTGCCCGCAAGGCAAATTAATTGCTGGCACACCAGCAATATTAGCGCCCACTGTAAAAATATCAGAAAGATACATTGATAATGGATTATCAATTTTCTCGCCAATCTTGAAAGGAAACGTTGGGGAAGTGGGAGTAATGAGAAAATCAACTTCCTGAAAAACTTTATCAAATTCTTCAGCAATTAATCTCCTTACCTGCTGAGCTTTTTTATAATAAGCTTCATAATATCCGCTTGATAAAACATAAGTTCCCAAAACTATTCTTCTGCGCACTTCTGCTCCAAACCCTTCTCCCCGGGTTTTAAAATATAAATCATGCAAATTAGGATAATTGTTAATTGAGGAATAACGAATACCATCAAAACGGGCTACATTAGAACTTGCTTCAGCAGGCATTATTATATAATAACAAGACAAAGCATAAGAAGTAGAAGGCAAACTAACTTCTTTAATTGCCGCCCCTTGAGATTTAATTTTTTCAATTACCTCTTCAATAGTTTTTTTAATTTTCCCATCCAGCCCTTTTTGAAAATATTCTTTAGGCAAACCAAACTTTAAACCTTGTAACTTATAACTTGTAACTTGTAACTTGTTTGAAAGCATAGGAATATCTTGAGAAGTGGAATCCATTTGGTCTTTACCAGCAATGGTTTTGAAAATTATTTCCGCATCTTCCACGCTTTGAGTTAATGGACCTATAATGTCCAAGGACGAAGCCAATGCAATAAGCCCGTAACGAGAAACTGAACCATAGCTTGGTTTAAATCCAACCACTCCACAAAAACTAGCTGGTTGCCTAATTGATCCTCCGGTATCTGACCCCAAGGCAAAAACAGACATTTTACTTGCTACAGCTGCTGCAGAACCTCCTGAAGACCCGCCAGGAACTCTTTCTAAATCACATGGATTTTTTGTTGTAAAAAAAGCTGAATTTTCTGTTGAAGATCCCATAGCAAATTCATCCATATTTGTTTTTCCTAATAAAATTGCTCCTTGTTCTTTTAATTTTTTTATCACTGTCGCGTCAAAAGAAGCTGTATAATTTTCTAATATCTTTGAACCTGCAGTAGCCTTTATTCCATTAACCAACATATTATCTTTAACTGCGTAAGGAATCCCTTCTAAAATATTAATTTTCTTTCCTTTCTTAATCTTCTCATCTATTTTTTCTGCTTGTTGTAATGCCTTGTCTTTAGTCAAAGTCAAAAATGCTTTAATCCCACTGTCTTTTTTATTAATTACTTGAAAATAACCACTGATTAATTCAGCAGCAGTAATTTCGCGATTTATTAACTTGTTATGAAGTTCTTTAATCATAATTTTAAAATATTGGTGGTATTTTAAAATGATCATCCTTCAAAGAAGGAGCTGATTTTTTTAATTCTTTACTTATATCTTGCTTTTGTTTATCAATTTTGTCTTCGCGACAAATATTTTCAAGTAAAGTACCGCCTGTCATTGGTTCCACACCATCAGTATTTACTTTTTGCAATTGTTTTACATAATCTAAAATATTCTCAAGGTCTAAAGCAATCCTCTCTTTTTCTTGAGAAGATAATTCTATTCTTGCTAATTTTAGTAAATGATCTATTTCTGTAAAATCCATAATTATTCTTGTAACCTGTAGCTTATAACTTATAACAAACTAGAAGTTTGATATAACGCAAGTTTAAAAAATAAATTCTTGGGTTTCAAGTTACAAGTTTCAAGTTTTAAAATTTTAAATCATTTTTAGAAATTCCTTTTCATTGATAACCATTATCCCTAATCTTTTTGCCTTGCCATACTTAGTGCCTGGGTTTTCTCCTGCAATTAGATAATCTGTCTTTGAGGAAAGAGCTTTGTTCACTTTACCGCCTTGATCTACTATTTTCTCTTTTGCTTGCTCGCGAGACATTGATTTTAAAACCCCGGTAATTACAAAAACCAAATCTTTTAATTTTCTCTTTTCTTTTGGAATAGCTATGGGTAACAATTTTATGTTTTTTTGTTCAAAGTTTTTAAGAAACTTAATATTCTTTTTATTATTAAACCACTCATATACTGCCTGCCCTACTTTGGGACCAATAGAAGGAATTCTTTCTAATTCTTCTTGTTCTAAATTAGAACCGATTTTGATTAAATTGTGGATTGAAACTTTACCTGGATGAAGTCTTCTTTGAAAATATTTAGCTAAAAGCAATGCTGTTTCTTCTCCAATATGAAGAATGCCTAAAGCAAACAAAAACCGGTTTAATAATATATTTTTATTTGCTTGAATTGCAGAAATAATATTCTGGCTAGATTTTTCCCCGTATCTTTCCAATGGAACAATATCCCCTTCTTTTAAATCAAATAAATCAGCAGCATCTTGAATTAGCCCTTCATCCAAAAATCTATCAATCAATTTTGGACCAATACTCTTAATATCAAATGCCCCTTTTCCAATAAAATGATAGAGTCTTTTCTGAGAACGAGCAGAACAATTTTTGTTAGGACAACGAACTAAAATTCCACCATCGTCTTCTTTAGTAGAATATCCACAAACCGGACATTTTTTAGGCATCTGAAAACCCTTTTCCTCTCCAGTCCGTAAATCCTTTAGAACTTTCACAACCTGGGGAATAACATCACCAGCCCGATTTACTATCACAGTATCGCCTATTTTTATTCCCAATCTTTTTATTTCTTCTTTATTATGAAGAGTAGCGCGAGTAACAGTTACCCCGCTTATTTGAACTGGTTTCAAAATCGCTACTGGAGTTAAAACACCTGTTCTCCCTACTTGAATAATAATATCCTCTATCATTGTTATGGCTTCTTTAGAAGGAAATTTATAAGCTATTGCGCCACGTGGAGCTTTGCCAACTACTCCTAATTTTTCAAAATACTCATTGTTATTTACTATAACAACTACTCCATCAATTTCATAGGACAAATTGTCCCTTTGTTTTTTTATTTGTTTATGAATAGAAAAAATCTCTTCTAAAGAATCAACTTTTTTATTGTCATTATGAGTCTTAAAACCAAATGCTTTTAAAATTAAATGCGCTTGTTCATGTGTTTCCTGACCTAAATCTGTTACTAATTCATAGATATAAGAATCCAAACGGCGGCTTGATGTAATTTTTGCGTCTAACTGCCGTATTGAACCAGCGGCGACATTACGAGGATTAGCATAAGGGGAAAATCCTTGTTTTATTCGCTCTTTGTTAATTCGCTCAAATTCTTTTTTATCCAAAAGCACTTCTCCTCTCACTTCTAAATTGCGAGGAAAATCTTTTTCCAAGCGTTTAGCTATTTTTTCCATTCCTGCTTGAATTAAATTGTCAATAATCTCTTCGTTTTTTAATAAGCGCAAAGGAATAGCATTAATGGTTTTAAGATTTTGCGTTACATCCTCACCTACCTTCCCATTTCCTCGAGTTGAACCAATTTTTAAAATTCTGTCCTTGTATTCTAAAGAAATCGCCAAACCATCAAATTTATACTCGCAATAAAAATCTATTTTAGCTGAAGATGGAAGAAGTTTTTTTATCCTTTCATGCCAATCATACATATCTTCTTCACTAAAAGCATCATTTAATGAAAACATCGGAACTTTATGTTCCGTTTTTTTAAAATTCTTTAATGGCTTTCCACCTACTCTTTGAGTGGGAGAATCAGGAGTAATAAATTCTGGATATTGCTGTTCTAAATCAAATAATTCTTTTTTTAAAGAATCTAACGCTTCATCTGAAATTATTGATTGGTTTAAAACATGATAAGCATAACGGTATCTTCGTATTGCCTCCCTAAGCTTCTCAACCCTCTTTTTAACTTCCAATTTATTCATAGCCCTTTAGAAGTTAACTTCAAGTCCGCGCCTCACTTTTTTTGAAACTCCAATTGTTTTTATATTCTTGCTTTCATCAAAATTATTTTGGTAACTGTAGATGGTATTATTCATCATCACCGGCGTAGAGGCGTCTGGATCATTTAAGCTATTGTAAATCTGCCACTCCATAGCTGAATCAGCGGCATAGAATGCTTTAACAGACTCTGATGTTTCTACAGATTGACGAAAATCTTTAATGAAAATAGCCATTAAAAATAGAGCAGATGCCATCACGGCGCCCAAAATTAAAATACTCATTAAAAATATCTGGCCAGATGGTTTGTATCTCATATTGTGTATTGTGTATTGTGTATTTGAATTTTTCATAATTATATTTCTTTTCCTAAATACCTTGGAGTTACAGCGGTTTGTAAATTAAATAAATATTCCTGTTGCCTGACACTGGTAGAAACTTCTAAAACAATAATCATTACCGGTTGAGAATCAGACAAACCTCCTTTATTATAAAATTGTCCATAATTAACTTTTAACGATGGATCAAACATGGACATATAAGAACCACCCTTGCTCGATTTTTCTAAGATATAATCATCAACATTAAAACGATAACAACATCTTTCCCAGGTTCCTTCTAAATAATAATCAAAACATAATTCTTTGTTATTTGGTGAAACCTCAAAATTCTTTCCAATCCTAATTGAACGCGCCATAACCTCCAAGCTATTCCTTATGTTATTTTCACTATTTAAAAGAGCGTAAGCAATTCTTTCTGAGCGTATAACTGATATATATACCTGCGAAAGAACTGTTATAGCCATTACAAAAAGGCTTATTGAAACCAATACTTCCACAAGAGTGAAAGCTTTTTGCTCTTTTTTGAAATTCATTGTTTATTATTTCCTGTTATTTGTTTGTTATTCACAGTTTTAGCCAATTATATAAATGGTCTTCAACAGTTAAATCAAAATCAATTCTTTTGGTTTTCCATTGCATTATAGCCTCTACACGAATTTCATCATTATTAATAGTTGTAATTTTTATTTTCCTATTAAAAGTCGTTGGTTCTCCAGTACTATAATTATAGATTTTAAGAGTATCATTATAAAGGAAAAAACGATTTTCGTCTTCTGCAATAGGAACTAATTTTATAGACTCTTCGCTATCAACTTTTGACTCAATGATATATGTACCATCTTCTAGTCCATCTTCCCAGCCTGCAGATTCTTCACCAAGCATACGTAAAAAATTAGAGTCTCTAATTTGCCGCGTTAATTCTATTCCCTCTTGAGCTAAAAAACTGGCTGTTAATCTATCCTTAATAACAGCAACGTTATAAAGAGCTCTTGTAACAAGAATAAACGCGGAAAGAATTCCAATAATCAAAATCGTAATAGCAATTAAAACCTCAATAAGAGTGAAAGCTTTTTGTCTTTTTTTTATCATATTCTTTATAATTCTTTATAAATTTGTCCTGCTTCAGAAACTTGTATTTCGTAATATGCTCCAGGTTGGTTCTTTAATTGAATTTTAATACTTGCATTAGTCCCATCATTTAAATCAGGATAAAATTTTATTCTCGGCTCTGGAGGAATAAATGCAATAGAAGAAATATTGCTTTCAAAAATTTCCACCCCTTTTAAAAGAGAAATTATTTCAACTTCTTCATCTGGATCATATTTTTCATTTCCTATTGATTGATCTGGTAAACATAAATCTGCAAATAATAAGAATTGCTCTTGTGGAAGATTTGTTTGGTCTAAATAAATCCCCCAACCGCAAATTTGCTCACTACCAGAACCTTGTTGCAATACTAACATTGCCTGACTTTGAGCTCTTCGTAATTCAAATGCTACATGGTCGCCTTCGCGTATAAGATTACTAACGGTTTCGCTTTTTCTTGAATAAACCAAAATCATAGAACACAACGCTGTAATAATCCCTAAAGTTACCAACATTTCAATAAGAGTAAAGGCCCTGCTTTTGAGTTTTGTAATTTTTAATTTCATAATTTAGAGGAAATACTTGCTAAAACAACAGCGATAAATACCTCTCTATTATTATATCACCAAAAAACATAACTGTCAGGGCTCCAAAAGATAAAAATGGCGCAAATGGAAGATAGCTTTTCATGGTTTTTCTCTTTAAAAAAAGAAGCGTTAAAGCCACAACTCCTCCTGATAAAAAAGCAATGATGAATGCTACTAATACTTCTGGCCATCCTAAAATAATGCCTAAAAACAAAGCTAAAATAGCATCACCCCATCCCATAGCTTTCTCTTTAGTTGCCCATACCAAGAAAGAAATAATTCCGCATGCAAAAATGATTCCAAAAAACATACAAATAAAATATGAATAGTAACCAAAAATAAAACTTTTTTCACCTAGAAAATGAGTGAGATATGGAATAAAATAAAAAAATTCTTTCTGGATTAAAAACCCCAAGATTATTTTCCAAAAAAAACTAAAAATTATTGCCGGAATTAATACTTCATTTAAAATCAAATATTTTTTAAAATCATAGACAGAAATGATAATTAAAACAGCAATCCAGTACAACCAAATAAAGAAAGTAAGAAAAATAAACAAATTCTCAAAAGTAATATTTTGCAATAAAGAAAAATTTACAAATGGAAAACGGAAAAAACGCCAAAAAAGAAACACAAAAGACAAACCTGTTCCCACTTCCACTAAAGGGTATTGCCAAGAAAGTTTATGCTTGCAAGAAAAACATTTGCCTTTTAGCGCAAAAAAACTAAAAACTGGAATCAATTCCCACCAAAATAGAATCTTATGACAATAAGGACAAAAAGAATGCCCCTTTACAGGGGACTCTTTCATATCAGCTCTATCAATGACAACATTTAAAAAACTGCCAATTATGGTTCCAAAAATAAAAACCAAAAAGGTCAATGGAAATATCATTAATATTATTTATTATGGTCGGATACAATAAAACTCATCAGTACTAGAACCACCACTGCCACAATCTAATCCATAAACAGAGCCATCAATATCATCATCTAAAGTATGATCTTCTGTTTCTAAAGCGGCCTTTAATACATAATCTTGATTATCTCCTGATACTCCATATTCATAAGTTTTATTGGGTGATAGAGGATCCTTAGGAACTCGTGTAACACCAATGCCTCCAGTAGTTAAAGCAGTTATTAAACCATCCCAGTTACTAGCATCAGGATAAGAATAATCTTTAGCATAATAAAGTTCTAAAGCATTCATAACATTATGCAAATCTGCTATCCTCCTTGAATCTCTGGTTTTTGCCCTAGCCCCGCCCATTCCTACTAAAATCAAGGAGGCTAAAAGAGCGATAATAGTTATTACTATTAACATTTCAATTAGAGTAAAACCTTTCCTATATTTTTTCATTGTTTTTTTATTATTTATTAATTGTTATTTGTTATTTATACACTTTGGGCTAACTGATATATTGGAAGCAAAACTGCCGACACCAGAAATGCCACCAAGATACCTATTATTACCACTAAAATTGGCTGTAATAAATCAATCATCGTACTAAAAGCCCTATCCACTTCTTTTTGAAAATAACCGGCCACTTTTTTTAAAATTGAATCCAAACGACCAGTTCCTTCCCCAACAGCTACCATTTGGCTAACTAATGGCGGCAAATATTCATAATATTTTTTTAAAATACTGCTTATGCTCTTACCTTCTTTTACAGCCTCAGCCACTTTATATCCAATCTTTTGGTAAGTATAATTACCAGTAGCATCCCCAGCAACTTGAAAAGCGGTAACTACAGGAATACCTCCATGGATTAAAGTTCCAGCTGTCTCACAAAAACGAGAAATAAATATCTTTTTATAGATTTCCCCCAATATAGGAATTTTTAAAATATACACGCCACCAATCCTTCTTCCTTCAGTAGAACGAAAATAATTTATCAAAAACCAAATCATTCCCAAGACAAGAACTGCTGCTAAAATACCCCAGCTTCTGAAAAATTCCCCAATAAAAATTAAAATTTTTGTCCCTAATGGAGGAGTTGCCCCAAATTCTTCAAAAATAGAAATCATTTGAGGAGCCAAAGCAACAGTAATTACAACAGATACTAACAAAAAAGTTCCAAATAAAAATATTGGATAAGCAGCAGCGGATTTTGTTTTATTTATTAAATCATATTCATGCTCAGCATAATCAGCTAAATAAGATAAAACTTCCTCCAATCGACCGGATATTTCGCCTGATTTTATCATTTGCATATAAAATTCTCCAAATATATCACTTTTCTTTTCTATTGACTTGGAAAGAGGCAAGCCAGAATCTAAATCTGATACTAAATCAAAAACCAAATCCTTAATAGCAGGAGTAGCTGCTTGAAGATAAAGAGTTCTTAGGGCTTCTCCCAAAGGAACTTGTGATTCTAATAAAGTGGCAAACTGACGCATAAAAATCGCCAAATCTTTTTTTGAAATACGCGCCTTTCTACCAAAAATTTCATCAAAAATAGTAACCTTCTTTTCAGGTGAAATTTCTAAAACAATCAAATCATAGCCCTGAAGAATACCAATTGCGGTATCTAAAGAACGGGCTTCAACTCTTCCCGTACGGACATTTCCTTGTTTGTCTTTGGCTCTATAAATAAATTTCATATTATCCAAGTAGTTGCCTTAATTCTGAAGGATTTAATGAATAAGTTTCTGCTGATTCCAAAGAAATTTCTCTTTTGCGAACCAACTCTACCAAAGAACGATTTAATGACGTCATTCCCTCTTGGACGCTTGTATCAATAACTAAATCAATTTGATAAGTCTTCTTTTCACGAATAAGATTTTTTATAGCGGAATTAACAAACATTATTTCACAAGCAGGAATTCTACCACCGGCAATTCTTGGAATAAGCCTTTGTGAGACAATTCCTATCAAGGTGGTAGCTAACTGAGAACGAATTTGCCCTTGCTGGGATCCTGGAAAACTATCTACAATTCGATCTATTGTTTGGCTAACAGAATTAGTATGCAAGGTAGAAAAAACTAAATGCCCGGTTTCTGCAGCTGTTAAAGCAATTGATATAGATTCAGGATCGCGCATCTCTCCAATCATAATCACATCAGGATCCTGACGAAGCACTGAACGCAATCCGCGATGAAAACTTAATGTATCGGTCCCAACTTCCCTTTGATCAATTAACGCCCTGTCCTGAATAAAGGCATATTCGATTGGATCTTCAATCGTAAGAATATGTTCCATTCTTTTATGATTGATTTCATCTATTAAAGCGGCTAATGTAGTTGTTTTTCCATGTCCAGCAGGCCCTACTGCCAAGAAAAATCCCTGCTGAGATTTAGTAAATTCATGAAGCACTGGAGGCAAATTTAATTCTTCAACTGTTCTAATGTTTACAGGGATTAACCTCAAGGCAGCAGAAAGATACCCTTTTTGGAAATAAACATTAATCCTAAAACGAATCTTGTCTTCATAGGAAAAGGCAAAATCAATTTCTTTTTCAGTAATCAAATTTTCCTGTTGGTCTGTTGTTAATAAAGCTCCGATTAAACCGGCTGTCATTTCTGGAGTTAAAATTGGTTCATTGGAAACTGGCACTAAGTTCCCGTCAATTCTTACAGTTGGATGTTTGCCTACACTTAAATGCAAATCAGACGCTCCTTGTTGAGCAGCTAAAATCATTAATTCTGCTAATTTATTTTGATAATCAATGGGCATACGTTTTAATAATTTTTAATTTCCAATTTTTAATTTTTAAAACTATTAAGCAATAAGGTGAGGAGGAATTGTTGAAAAAACCGTAGCGATTAGCGTGTTTTTGAACAATTCTCCGAACCTTTGTATTTAATTCAATTTTAACTCTTTATATATAATTTTTCAAGCTATCCCCATATATTATACCAAAAAAACATCAAGAAAGTATAGGGCCAAACCAAAAGCGGCAACCACACCAGAAATGAGCCAGAAACGCATTGTTACTTTGGTTTCTGGCCAACCCTTGGCTTCAAAATGATGATGAAGTGGAGAAGAAAGAAAAAGTTTTTTATGTTTTATCCTTCGGTAAATTTTTTGAATTATTACAGATATTGACTCCACAACTAAAATAAAAGCGAAAAATGGAAGAAATAATACCGTATCAGTTATCATTGCCACAACACCCATGGTAATTCCCAGAGCCATAGCGCCAGTATCACCCATAAAAAAACGAGCTGGGTAAACATTAAACCAAAGAAAAGCTACAATAGTCCCAATAAGCACACCAAGAAAAGCGGCTAAATTATACATGCCTTGGGAAAAAGCAACAATTAATAAACAAACAAACCCGATTAAAGATATCCCGCCTGCCAAACCATCCAATCCATCTGTCTCATTCATAGAAAGCGTAGTAGCTACTAAAACAAAAACAAAAAAAAGAATGTACCAAACTCCCAAACTCGCTTCTCCATAAAAAGGGATATATATCGCATCTCTTCCAAGCTTGGCCCAAAACCACCATGCGCCGATTAAAGAAATTGAAGTATAAATAATGATTTTTTCTCTCACCCTTAATCCTCCGCCCTTTATCCCGATATGAAAAATCCCCAGCAAATCATCAGCTAAACCTACAATAGCAGCCCCAGCCATTGCTCCTAATGGCAGCCATGTTTGAGAACGTGAAAGAAAATTTAAAGCTCCAAAAAACCCATTGGTTATTTTGGAAAAACAAAAAAATAAAAACGCAACAACTAATGTGCACCCCCACATAAGAATACCTCCCATAGTTGGAGTACCTTCTTTTTTCTTATGTAAAGAGGTATATACGGGAGTATTTTTGTCTTCGCGGATTTGTTTTCCTAAATGATATTTATAAAGAAAATGAGAAAGAATTGGGGTTAAAAAAACAGTCAAAACCGAAGAAAATACACCTAAAAATAAAATGCGAATAATTTGAAAAGCCGGAGAAGCAAAAATCATAAAATCTTATTATTGTTTGTCATTTGCTATTTGCTGTTTTACCCAATCGTAAAGTTTCATTGTATCCCCAAAATGATCTGAGGAATTTAAAACTATAATTGATATAACCATTTTATCATCTTTTTCAGGAAAAGAAAATTCATAAATAGTTAAAAGGCAATCTTTCGCTTCAGGGGTTGATCCTGTTTTTCCGCCCCATAAATTATCAATTTCACCAACCAGAATATTAGTATTTTTTAAGCTATGAATTGTTTCTTTATCAATTGAATAAACAATATCTTCTTCCATTCTCGTAATTTCCCCTATATATGGATGTTCTTGATAAATTTTCCGGCTCAACTTAAACAAATCTTCAATACTGGTAAAATTTCCTTTTCTATCCAATCCGCTGGCATCAAAAAATGCGCTGTTAAATAATCCAAATTCACGAGCTTTTTGATTCATTAAGCCAACAAAATTTCCATCTTTTTTCTCCAATGCTTCTTCAAAAGCAATGGCCGCATCATTGGAAGAAGAAATTAAAAGAATTTTTAATAAATCACCTGCGCTGATCTTTTCATTAGCAACCAATCCTCCCTCTTCTCCTTCAATGCTAACTGCGTAAGGACTAATAAGAATTTCTTCACCTGGAGAAAAATTCTCCAAAGCGATTATTGCCGCCATTAATTTACTAAGAGAAGCGGAAAAAAAATGAAGGTTTCCATTTTTTTTAGCCAATAATTTGCCTGAGCCAACATCTCCGATAAGATAAGAGATAGCGCTTATATCATCATGAAGATTATTAATTTCAAAAGGAACATTGACTAATAAATTCTCTTTTTGCTGTTCCAAAAGAAAGCCGTAAATCACTAAAAATAAACAAAGAGCAAAAATCGTCCAAAAAAAATGGATCCTACCTATTTTTCTTACTAAATTCTTCATATTGAGATAATTCCTGAACATTACTAATTCCTAAATGCTGAAGAAACTCAAAAGAGACATTGTAAAGATAGGCTTTGTATTTTTCAGTATGTATAGACCGTTCAATTAATCCTCTTAAAAGGAGTTGATGAAGTATGTAGCTAGAATCCACTCCTCTGATTTCATTTATACTGGCGCGCGTTATCGGTCCTCTGTACGCTATAATTGCCAATGTTTCCTGACTGGCTGGACTAAGATCCCCTTCAATAACTTCCTTTTTTAATTTTTGAATAAAAGAAGCTGATTCTGGAGCTGTAACCATCAACCATTCTTCATTTCTATTAGTACTCTTCTTATTAATCAATCTCATTCCTCTGTTTTGATTTTGAAATTCTTCTTTTAATTCGTTTAAGGTTTCTTTTATTTTTTCTTCCTTTGCATTAATAATTTTACTTAACCTCTTTACAGAAAGAGGTTCCCCAGCAGCAAAAAGCAAACTTTCTATTGTTAATTTGATATCCATATTGATCCAAAATTTTTCTCTTGTTTTATTTTTACTATATTTTCTTTAACTAAATAAAGAACCGCTAAAAATGTGAGAACTAATTCAATTCTTTTGTTTTTATCAGGCACTAATTCTTCCAAACTATAATCTTTTCCTTGAGTTAACTTCTGAACCAATCCTTTAATTCTTTGTTTAAGCGTCATTATTTTAACTATTTTCTTTTCTTTAAGAGGAATTTCTTCTTCAAAAGATTCTAAAATCTTTTTAAAAGATTGGGGCAAAGAAGAAAGGGAAAGATTTTTGGACGGAGAAAATTTAACTTCTGTGTCTTTCCAAGGTGGACGGATAAAAAGATAAGAATGCTTATTCCATAATTCATACATTTTTACCCCTTGTTCTTTATATACTTTGTATAATTGAAGGCGATTTTCTAAATCTAAGATCTCTTCTTGCTCCTCGGTTTCCAGTTCTAATGTTGGTAGGAGAGATTTTGATTTTATCAAAAGAAGCGTAGAGGCAATAACTAAAAAATCCGCTAATTCCTCAGGATGAACCAATGTTTGATCGCCAACGTAATTCATATAATCCTGAGTGACTTGAGCCAAAGAAATTTCAGTAATTTCCAAATTTTTCTTTTCTACCAATTGCAAAAGAAGGTCTAATGGCCCAGTAAATTGTTGGGTAGAAACATTATACATATTACTTCACCTTTATCTCTGTTGAAAGTATCTTTTTAACATTATTTACAAGTAATGCTTTAAATCTCTGCTCTAACTCTTTATAAAAATAATAACTCTCTTTCTTGTATTCCACTAAAGAATCTTTCCCCCCATAAGCCCGAAGAGATGTAGCGTCCCGCAAAAATTCCATTTTCTCAATATGTTCCAGCCATAAAGTGTCTAACAATCTTAAGGAAACAGCTTTTAATATTTCCTGTAGTTTTTCTTCTTCAACAACAGACACTTTTTCTTGAAAATCTCTTTCTGGGAATTTTTCGTTTATCTCCAAGAAAAGATTTATTATATAATCTTTTAATTTGTTGCCCTCAGCTTTTTCTAATACTTCGTCTCTTATTTTATAAAACGCCGCTCGTTGTTTATTAATAACATCATCATATTCCAAGATATGTTTTCTAATATCAAAATAAAATCCTTCAATTTTTGATTGGGACATTTCTATCGCCTTGGTAACCATTTTATGTTCAATTGGCTCGTCTTCTGGCCATCCTAATTTTTTCATCATACCAGATAAATATTTTGGAGCAAAAACACGCATTAAATCATCTTCCAGAGAAATAAAAAACTGCGAAGAACCTGGGTCTCCTTGTCGGCCAGATCTTCCTCTCAACTGATTGTCAATTCGCCTGGCTTCATGCCGTTCAGTTGCTAAAACATAAAGGCCGCCTAATTCTAAAACTTTTACTTTTTGTTCCTCGTCAGGAGGATTACCACCTAAAACGATATCTACCCCTCGACCAGCCATATTAGTAGCCACTGTAACAGTATTTAATCTACCAGCTTGAGCAATTATTTCCCCTTCTTTTTCATTGTTTTTAGCATTTAAAATATTATGGGAAACGCCTTCTCTTTTTAAATATAAGCTTAATAATTCATTTTTCTCCACTGAAGGAGTTCCGATTAATATTGGCTGACCTTTTTCATTTCTTTCTTTTACTTCTCTGGCAATAGCTTTTAATTTGCCTTCTTCTGTGCCATAAATTCTATCAGGCAAGCCTTTTCTTATCATTAGCTTGTTAGTTGGGACAACTATAACTTCTGCGTTATAAACTTTTTTAAATTCTTCTGCTGAAGTGAAAGCAGTTCCAGTCATTCCTGATAGTTTTTTATACATACGAAAATAATTTTGCAAAGTAATTGTCGCCACTGTCCTACTTTCTTTTTCTATTTGAACCCTCTCTTTTGCTTCTAAAGCCTGATGAAGTCCGCCAGAATATCTTCGTCCAGGCAAAAGCCGACCTGTAAATTCATCAATAATCATTACTTTTCCATCTTTTACCAAATAATCACGGTCTTTTAAAAAAAGATAATTAGCCTTCAAAGCTGTTTCTAAATGATGCACATATAATAATCCTTTCTCGTCAAAAATATTAAACCCAAAAATCTTTTCTACTTTATCAAGCCCTTCTTCTGTTAAATTTACTGATTTGTCTTTTTTATCTATTATAAAATCCCAATCTTTTTTAAGCTTTGGGACTATTTGGGTGAACTCCTGATATAATTTTGCCGCTTGTTGGTCTGGCACAGATATAATAAGCGGAGTTCTGGCTTCGTCAATTAAAACACTGTCAACTTCATCAATAATAACATAATGATGTCCTCTCTGAACTCTTTCTTTTAAAGAATAAGCCAGGTGATCGCGCAAATAATCAAATCCAAATTCAGTATTAGTTCCATAGGTAATATCTGCCAAATACGCTTCTTTTCTATCCACAGGGCGCAAAAATTCTTCAAATACTTTAAATCCACCTAATTCATCCCTTTTCCGATCCAATTCTTCTTTTTCTTTTTGGTTTTCTAATTTGTATTTAGGATCATAAATATAGGCTGTATTATGACTTAAGCATCCTACTGTTAATCCTAAATAATGATAAATCTGTCCCATCCAAACAGTATCTCTTTTGGACAAATAATCATTAACAGTAACAACATGCACACCCTTGTCTTCTATAGCATTTAATACTACTGGCAAAGTAGCAGCCAAGGTTTTACCTTCACCGGTTTTCATTTCAATTATCTTTCCTTCATGTAATCCAATACCACCCAATAGCTGAACATCAAAATGCCGTTGCTTTAAAGTGCGTAAACTTGCTTCCCGTGTTAAAGAAAAAACCTCTGGAAGAATTTTATCTAAAAAAGCTTCTTGTTCAACTTCTTTTTTTAATTCATTAATTCTTTTAGAAAATTCTTCTTGAGATAATTGATGAATCTCTTTCTCTTTTTCGTTAATCTCAGCAATAACATTTGCTTTTTGCTTTTGATAACGAATACTGGAATCAGGAAAAAAAATATCTAATAAAGACATATATGTTGAAATTGAAATAAGTGTATTTCAATTATAAAATTAAAAATGCAATTTGTCTTTCAAGGCGCGCGCTAATCTTCTGAAACGACCTTTTCTTAATTCTTTACTTTTAATCATTAAACTTTTTAATTTATCTTTTAATCTATCTATGGTTTCTTCAATATTACTTCCCTGCACTTTACATATTATATCTTTTCCTGGAATGGCAAAATTAGCCTCAGCAAAGAAAATCTCACCTGTTTCTTGGTTAGAAATAATTTTACCTATTGTGATTGTTAATAAAGACCTTTCTCCATAACGTTGGCCTATTTTTTCTAAATCTTTTAATTTTTGTTCTATATTCCCCCTTTGTTGGTTTAATAATTCAACATCTTTTGGTACGATTTTAATATTCATAAATATTTAATAAATATCCACCTAAATCTTACCTAAAAAGAGGTTATAAAGCAAACCCCCACACCAAATGAGCACATACTTCGTATTTAGCGCAAAGTGCTTAGTGCTCGTTATGGTGTGGGGGTGAAAACTATCTTCTCCTTTTAGCTCTTTTCGTTCTTTTAACCTTCTTCGTGGCTTTTCTCTTTCTTCTAGCGGGTTTTTTAACCTTTTTTACTCTCTTTTTAGCAACTTTCTTAACTCTTCTCTTTGCAACCTTTCTAACTTTTCTCTTTACAACTTTTCTCTTAACAACCTTTCTAACTTTTCTTCTTACAACTTTTTTAACTTTCCTGGTTTTTTTAACTTTTCTTTTGGCCATGTTTTTTTATTTTTTTAAATCAAGCAGACGACCAACCTTAAGAAGTAATAACAGGTTATCCATAAATGGACACTGCTTGTTTTTATTATTTAATTTCCAAATCAATCAACAATTAACAAAAAAACGATTAATAAAAAGATTTATAATTATTATTTATTGTTATTTGTTAGTTGTTAGTTGTCCACTGTTATAATTTTAACTCTAAAAAAGAATATGTCAATAGTCAATAACAATAATTTCTTCTTTTAATTCAATCTTAAATTTTTTATAAACTTTTTTCTTGCAAAGATTGATCAAATGTAACACATCTTTTGCTTTTGCGTTTTTAATATTAATAATTACATTAGCATGGAAATCAGAAATCATTGCTCCGCCATATTTTTTCCCTTTTAGATTGCATTTTTGAATAAACCAACCAGTAGAAATCTTTCCTTTTTTTATAGTCGCCCCTTTTCTATATTTTGAAGGAACATCTTTGGCAAAAATATTTTTAAAAATACTCCCGGCTGAAGGATATCTAAATAAGCCTATCTTAAGCTTATACTGCCAATAATTCTTTGTTTTTTCCCTTAATATATTGCCTGTTTTTGCTTTATCCCCTTTCTTAATAAAGATTTCAACTTCCCAGATGATTTCTTGATTCTTCTTAAAGATACTTCCCCTGTATTGAAATTTACAATCCTTTTGTGAATATATTCTTTCTTTACATGTTTTTAAATCTATAGTTCTAACTTTTTTTACAAATTTTCCAAAATCATATCCAAAGCCGCCAGCATTACAAAAAACTGCTCCGCCAACTGTTGCTGGAATTCCATTAGCCCATTCTAAACCTTCAAACCCTTTATTTAAAAATTTTTGCAATAATTCCATCAACATCATTCCGGCTCCGACAACAATTGTTTTTTTATTTATCTTTTTTATTTTATTATTTTCTATCTTAATTATTATTCCCTGATATTCTTTATCAGAAAATAAAATGTTTGAACCATTTCCCAAAATAAAAACAGGCAAAGAATTCTCTTTTGCCCAATGTAAAGTTCTTATCAATTTATCTTTTGAAGATATTTTTGTAAAATATTTCGTCTTTCCGTTAATACGAAAAGTGTTGTATTCTTTTAAAGAAATATTTTCTTTTATCCAACGGGGAGTTTTCATAAGAAGTGGGGCCTGGAAGGGTATACTCCTATACTATTTGTTATAAGTGAGTGCTCAGCCTCCAGACCCCAAATAAAGTGTAAACATATTAAATCAAAAGTCAACCCAATAACAGAATAAAAAATTTCCGCTCTGTAAACAGAGCGGAAATGCAACAAATAGTTGGGTTGTTTTGATGAAAAACAAAGTTTTTTATTAAAACAACAAACACCCACTTGATTCTTATTATACTCCATTTTCCCTCAAAAATCAAGCCTTAATGCGTAGGAATCTCAAAAGGTATCCGCCATGCCTTTAAAGCAATAATAACATCAAAAAATATATTCCTATTTTTCAAATAATAAAAATCGTATTTCAATTTCTCCTGCGCATCCTCTACTGAAGCGCTGTGTGGATAATTAATCTGCGCCCAACCAATCACTCCTGGTTTAATTAACAGACGAAACTGGTAAAATGGAATCTTCTTCTTGAATAAACCGACTAATTTCTTTTCCTCTGGCCTAGGACCAACAAAAGAAACATCGCCTTTGATAATATTTAAAACTTGAGGAATCTCGTCTAAATGCAAAAATCTAAGAATCTTTCCAATCCGAGTTACACGAGGATCGTTTTCTAATGTCCAGGAAGGCCCAATCTTATCTGCTTTATCAAACATAGTTCTAAATTTATAGATATGAAACTCTTTGTCCTTTGACCCAATGCGTACAGATTTGTGCAAAACAGGCCCATTTGAATTCAATTTAACTAACAACGCAATAATCGGCCAAAGCGGTAAAGAAAGAATAAATAATATAATGCCACCGAAAATATCAGAGACCCTTTTTAATGTCTTGTATAACTCCCAATTCTTACTGTAATAATTTTCCAAAAACCATGATGATGGAAGAAGATCAACCGGAGTTTTTTGTAAAACAGATTCGTAAAAATCAATAATATCAACGACTTTTAATTTGAGTCTGGCGTCAGGGACATAAGAAAGCAAAGAATCAAATAAATTAGAATCAAGCACAAACAAATCAATATCACTTTCTTTTAATTCTTTTGCTGTTTGGTTTATTTCTTCTGGAGGCAAAATCTTAATTACATCATATCCAATCTGAGGATGTTTTTTCAAAAACATATTTATTTCACTGGCTTCTTTTATTTTAGAAATGATTAAAACATTAATTCTGGGAATTTTTATAATACGGTTGAAAATAATTCTCCAGATTAGAAAAAGGATAAAAGAAAAAGTAAGAGTTAAAAACAAAACCTTTTTTGGAGCAAAAGAAGGAACAAATAAATAAAAATAGATAACGGAAATAATAGCCGCAAAGCTAAACAGCTTAAAAACCATTTCAAAAAACTTTTTCCTGTTAGCTGCGTGCCTTAATTCATAAAGATGGCTTATAGAGAATAAAATAATCCAAATTAAGAAAATAAAAGAAAAAGGCAAAAAACACTGGAAAAATATCTCTTTATTAAAGGGCAAACTATGCCTTAATAATATTGCCAGATACAGAGATAAATAGAAAACGAGCAAATCCCCTATTATTAAAAATGTAGATTTTATTTTATTTTGCAACATTTTCTAAAATTGTTTCCATTATTTTAAAGGCCTAAAACTAAACTTATATTCTCTTGGAAAGCCCTGCTTTAGAAATCCTGTAAAACGAATAGTTTTTGCTGGAATTCTATTTCCATAAGACAAAGAAACTCTATCTTCTATAATAACACAATTTAAAATCTTAGGAACAGAAAATATTAAAGAACCGTTATTCCCAATAAGAATAGCTTCTTTGCACTCTGCTTTGTTTTCTTTAACCCAAATCTTGATTTTAGGGGAAAGATGAAAATTCCATTCTAATTCATGATCACCTCTACCTTTAAATTTATCTTTGATATACAAAGCCCTCTCTTTTTTATTAAAAGAGAATGTACGATTATGAATAACAGAACATCTTAATCTTTCATAACAATTATGTTCTGCCTCTAAGATAATCCCTTCTCCTTTTGTTTCCCATTGGTTTACTGTTAATTCCCCTGTTTGTTCTATATAAAACGGATCTTCAGATATAGGATTCTGTTCCTCATTATCTATCATAACTGTATTATGAGCTCTTGTTTTACGAAATTTATTCCTTGCTTTAAAATCGGAAGTATAAACATAAGTACCTGGATCAATAATAAAATCATTTCCAAGCATTGATAATTCAAAACTTAAAATATCATTATGTACATGACTTCCCCCTTTTCCATAACAGCATTTATTTCTGCCTGTAATTAAATAAAAATCTTTATCCCTCATAATATAAAATCCTGATTTAGAAAAAGATTTACTATTTATACCCTGAGCTTGTCGAAGGGCTTCATTAGATTTAAATACCCTCTCATAAAGCTCAAACAAAGCAAAATGATTTCTTTTTTCCCAATTATAAAAATCTTCCCAAACAATATGCAACCTCCCGTCATCTGCGTCCCCTATTTGCGGCGCCAAGCCATTAGGCTTTGCATAGTGCTTGGAAAATTCCATCATTTTTTCTAATTTTTCCCAAAATTCTAAAGATAAATTAAATCCTGAGCATGCCGAAGGATTCTCCTTACATAGCCTCCCTGCCCATAAAAAGAGCTCCGTTACATAACGATGATAAGCAATTGAAAGTTCATAATCCACGCCATCATTATAAACCTGGAACTTCATTTCTTCTTCTAAAGCCCTCAAACCTTTCTTCAACCATTTCTTTGACTCTTTAAATTCTGGAAACATTATTCCTAAATAAACCAAACCGACAATATCAGACAAATAATGATTTGACCTAATTGGAGCATATTCCAAATTTCTATAAATAAACTTTCCATGTTCAACCAAAGAACCTAAAAACTTCTCTATAAATTCCTTCCCCAGTTTGTTTCTTGTTTTTTGTTTTTTGTTTCTTGCTATTATTATTTCCCAACTGAAAATCCAGTTACAAGCTCTTATTGCAACTTCCATAGCATTAATCCAATTAGGACCAAAATAAACAGGGTTTTTTTTTATCCAATCTAAAATCAATTCCTGCCATTTTCTTAAATATTTTTCATCTCCAGTCTTATAAAAAGCTAAAGCCAAAGGAATTACATATTGGAAACGGGATAATTCCCATACCATTTTTATCTCCCACCCCCTGTTGTAAGAATGAATAAATTTTTTTCTTAAATCTAAATAAAACAAATTAGGCCAAATATGGCCTGATTTAATGTCTTGATTCCACTTAATGTTTTTTAAGATTTTAGGATTTATACCTAAAAAAGTAAATTCCTGATTACAAATTCTATCAGCATTATCTATAATAAAATTCTGATTAGCTAACTCTTCTAAAAAATTTGCATTAAAAAATCTTGGTTCTTTTCTTCTAATAAAATGCTTTCTTAAATGTTTATAAACCCTCTTGGATAATTCTTTTCTTAAATCAATTTTTCTCTTAGATATAAATCTTAAAAACTTGCCTTCTAAATATTCTCTAAAATACAAAAAAGCCGCTTTTGGATGAAAAAAAGCTTTTTTAATTCTTCCTAAATTAATTGTTATCATAATTTAAACAAATTTTAATAACATAAAAACTGTTAATGCTGTATAAAGACCTGCGATAATGTCATCAATTACAATCCCCCATCCGCCATAAAGATTTTCACTCACATTAGCGGGATATATTTTTATGGCATCAAATAAGCCATAAATAAACAAAATGGGAATAAACATAATTATAGATAGATTTGTAAACCAAATTGTAGCTATTAATACACCAACAACCTCATCAATAATAATCTTTTTACAGTCTTTTTTCTGAAAAAGTTTTTCAGCTTTAGTGCTTAAAGGAACAGCAAAAACAATTAAAGATAATGTTATTAGAATTTTAATAAAGAAAGGTAATGGATGAACTAAATACGCGATTAGAGCCCCAAAAGCCACTCCTAACGCTCCAGGAAAGATAGGGCTATAACCTAGACCAAAACATGTTGCAAAAAATTTTACAAAAAAGTTTTTGTAATTACTTTTAAAATCCATTATTGATGCTCTTTTTTCTTTTTATAAAAGAAATGAAATAAACCAAATAGAAAACTAAAAATAAAATACCAAATGTTTAAAGATAGATTAATAATGGCCCCACCTGCATAAACTCTCAATGCATAAGTTAATGCCACGAAAATAGAATTAACAAAACGCACTTTTGCTAGCCATAAACTATAAACAATATCTAAGATAATAAATAAAGAAAATAAAAGTGTAAACTTTAAATTAATCTGTATGGCAAGCCATAGGCTTAAAACTATTAAAATCAAGCTAACAAATAAAGCAATGCCGGAATTTAATTTACCTGAAGCAATAGGCCTTTTAGATTTTTCTGGATGTTTTTTATCTTTTTCTATATCCAAAACATCATTCAAAATAGAAACTGCGCTAGCAGATAAACTAAATAAGAAGAATGCCTCTGCTGCCTTGAGAAAAAACCCACAATCAAATATTAATCCAGCAAAAATTAAAGGAATAAAAACAAAAAGATTTCCAATCCAATCCCTTATTCGAAAACTTTGAAATAAATAATAAATAGTTTTCATATAATTATATTATACATTATTTTTGATATTTTTTCTCAAAAATCCATTTACTCTATCAAAAATACTTTTAATTTCAGCTTTTCTAGGTACAAAAACATCATAAAACTCTAAAATAGCTTTTCTAATTTATTTAAACAAACATCGATTGTAAAATTATTTAAGGCATATTGAAAGCCATTATTGCCTAATTCTTTTAATTTATCTTTCTCGTTGTAAATTTTTCTGACGATTTCTACTGCTTTATCAAGATCGCCAACATTTACGGCATAACCACATTTGGCTTCCCAAATTACTTCAAAACCATCACTTTCCTTATGTAAAAAACCAACAACTGGAATGTTAGCCGCCATATATCCTAAAATCTTTGCTGGAACTGCTGGCGTTGTATTTTTATCTGTAAGACAAGCTACGCCAATATTACAATCTTTAACCAATTCTGGATATTCTTCTGAAGAAACAAATGACTTGAAAATAATATTTTTAAGCTTCAATTTTTCTGCCATCTTAACTAAGCTATCTTTAGCCGAACCATCACCAACTAAGAGAAAAACTATATCTTTATTTTCTTTTACTCTATTTGCTATTCTAATTAATAAATCTAGTCCTTGAGACGGTCCAATCACCCCTCCAAATAAAAATACAAATTTGTCTTCTATATCATATAATTTTCTAAATTTGCCTGTTTTTTTTAATTGCAAAAATGGACCAATATCTATCCAGTGATATATAACGTGTACTTTTTGTTTTGGAACATTTCTCTTTTCCTCAATAAATCTTTTATGCGCATTTGAAGGGACAACAATTAAATCAGGGTTTTGATATGCCTTACTTTCCATCCATTCAAAAAACTTAATAAGAAATTTATTCCTTAAAATTCCCAGATCAATCGCATTTTGCGGGAATATATCATGAAGATTAAGGATATATTTTGCCTTATAAAATCTCTTTATTTTAGAAGCAACAATTGTTAATGGTAGAGGCGGACTGTGCACAATCGTAATATCAATTTTTTCTTTAATATTTTTTTTAATCTCGCGAAAAAAAATATAGGGCATCAAAAGCTGAGCTATCCCTCTAATAATAAAATTTACCTTGTGGTGGGATAGGGTTTTAATACGTAACACCTTTACTCCATCCTCATCTGCAATTTTAGGCCAAACACTATCTCCTGAATCCACTAAGTTGTATTTTGGATAAGAAGTAGCAACCCAAATATTATATCCCTTGCCGCGTAGACCTTCGGCCAAATCTTTCATCAATTGTGCTGCTGAACGAATTTCTGGGGGGTAAGAATCTGAAATAATTAATATATTTTTCTTCATAAAGAAGATAAATTCAGTTATTTAAAGTATCCCCAAAATTTTTCTTTAGCCTTTATATATCTATCACCCCAACCTTTCATTTTCTGTAATCTTTCTTCTAAATCCAACATTAATTTTGTAGAAACTAAAATTGATTCAATTGAATCCCCATCTTCGTTATTAGCTATCTTAGCACCAATTTTCAAATACATATTTCGATAACTGTTTGTCTTAAACATTCTCTTTTTTCTAATAATCCTTGATTCATCTTCTGAAAGATACAAAATATTATCAGTTATTCTTACATTTCTACCAGGAACTTTTAATTCGACATGATCTCTTGGTCCTACTCTAGTACTACCTTTTTCACTAAAGGTTGTGGTAAAAACTGCCCCATTTTCTAATTCTATCCATACTTCAATTGCATTATCTTGTAATAATTTAATATCAAAATCTTTAGGTTTGCTAAAATTATTAAGGCACAAGAAATGATCAATCTGATGACAACCGTTGGCAAGAAAAGTACTTCGTGAAACAGGCCATGTATACCAAAAATATTTAGGCTGGCTTATTTCATAAACAATAGAATGATAAGAAATTGGCTCACCATGTTTTGCATTTAAATCTTCAAAAGCCCATTCATTAAAAACTGAATATCTTTTATGAAAACCAATAAAAATCTTAGGCCCAACCTCTCTTAATGTTTTTTCAATTTCTTCTAATTCCTTATAATCCATTGCTACTGGTTTTTCAACAACCGCATATGCTCCCTGTTTTAAGGCATAAAGCGCTATTGGGGTATGGGTGTGATTATAGCTAGCTATAAAATAAACATCGTATTTTTCATTATTCCGAGGAAAAGGGCTTGAATCCCATTTTTGGGCGCTTCTTTCCCAAATTTCTGTGGGGTCAATCTCATGGATAGTAGTAATATTAACAAAAGATTTCATGAAAGTAACAATATTCGTTTTGGCATAATTGCCAAAACCAAAAAGAACTCCGGTCTTTCTCTGGGGATCCAATTTTTTCACCTCGCCCTTTATTTCTCTTATTTTTGTTGGAGTTTCAATATCAAACTTTTCGCAATTATTCCACTTAGTATTTTGAATTTCCTTAATCAAACCTTCCTCTAATTTTTTTCTTAATTCTTCTGAAACATCTATTCCCGAATAAATGCTCCAACTAATAACTTCTTCCCACCATTGATTTGATTTATTTTTTTGCCCTAAGGGATAAAGTAGAATTTCTTTAGGCGGTAGTTGAGGCAAAATTGTTTTGTCAATATTAAAAATAAACTCTTTAGGCAGAGTCAAGCGTTCCACTAAAGGAGGATGAAGTGGTGCAATAAAAGCCACCACATCATTAACTTTAAATTCTGAATTATTCCCTATTTCGGTAATTTTTCCTATGCCACATGAAACATATTTGTCATTACGTCTTTGTTCGCGCCATCGAGACCAAGCTTTTGTAAATAATCCATAAGGGCCAACTATTGGTAAATATCTCAGAGCCATTTTTAAGCTTTTTGGCCTAATATAATATGCATCTTCTATTTTTTCCAAATTTTTCCAAGCTAAAACCTGGATACGGTATTCTTTCCTTATACGATAATAATCCAAAAACCCATTTTGCCACTTTTTACCAGTTAATATTTTCATAAATATTCAAGTAAAATAATTTTTTATTGAACTCACTAATCAAAGATTAATCTTTTTATAATTTATATTTTTCGAAAATAAATTTAAAAAACGATAATAATCATAGAATATTCTTTTGGCAAAGAATCTCATTCTCTTTTTGAGAGTTTTCTTTATGATACCATAGTGAAAATTAGGATCTAGTTTCTTGATACCTTCGAGTATTGATTTAATTTCTGCGATATAAGGACGATATATCAATTCTTTCACTGATTTATTGATTCTATAAGCACCATCCGCTAAAGTGAATCTATTCGCATTATTAATTTCAAAACTATGAAAATGATAAAATATCAATTTTGTATCTTCTGCATAAATCATATTATCTTTCAAAAAAATATGGTATTTAGTTACATTCCAAGGCCCTAAACAAAATTTTTTATTTTGTAAAACGTGAATTCCTTTGAATCTTGTCGTCCAATCACTTAAATATATTTGATCTGCGCCTTGCATCTTTTTGTTTCTATAATTCCTCCAAAACAACAAGCTACTAGGTCTTCCATAACATCGTTCAATAAGTTTTTTACGCCACCATTCTAAAACTTTAATACTCTCTGGATTATTCTTGAAAATAATAAATTGAGTATTATATGGCGCTTGTGATAATAATCTTTCATACTCTATTGAAAGATCGCTTTTTATTATTAAAATAGAATCATTATTTAATTCATCAAAAAAAACTTGAGGATTGTTAAAAAAATATAAATCAGCATCTAGATATGATAATGTTTCCAATTGAGGATACTTTTTAAATAGAAATAATGATAGGGAAGCTTTGGTTGTCCACAAATATTCTATATGGGTACGAGTATTTTTAATTAACAACAAATCAGTATCTTCTTTTTCAAGTTCTTGTAAAGTAATTAATTTAACATTGTTCAAATTCATTTTATACAAAAGATCAAAAGTAATTTCGTCACCGCATAAAACAAATAAAACAAAATCGCTACAAGTTTTTTGTAAAGAACGGTATAAAGTCAATCCTTTATAAAAGAAATTTTTATCAAAAAATGTGTAAAAATTATAAGACATAATTTAGGATAATTATAGAATTATTACTTATAAGGGCCTAACTGTTTTGTAATTCCATGATAAAAACCTTTTAGAGAATATGCAAAGTATTTCCAGTGGGGCTTACCCAAAATAGTATATCCAACAATATATTTTACAGATTTGATAAAAAGGTTTAATCTCCTCCCGAATGTTATATATTTACTTCTTAAAGCTAAATGAATCATGTTACGGACTATATAATAATGTCTGATCGGAGGCCAGGTAGTATATAAACGCCGTCCAATCTTTATCACCACTTCCCCTGAATGGTGTCTAATAACAACGTCATTGCAACCAATTAATTTATAACCTTTCGCCTTTGCTCTCCAGCCCCATTCTAAATCAACCCAATCTATAAATAACTCTTCATCCATAAAACCAATATCATTGAACACTCTTGATGGAATAATCATGCCAGATGCCATAACTTCAGTTATTTCATGGCAACCATTTTGGAAATATATTCTTTTATTAAAAATACCGTTAAATTGTATAAATATTTGTTTTCTACCCTCACAATTTACATTAGAAACATTAGGAGCAATGGCAGCTACTTTTTCTCTATTAGCAAGCTTATAATATGCCTCGAGCATTTCATCCACATAATCACTTGGATAAAAAGTATCTTGATCGCTTAATAAAACAAAATCAGCTTTATCCTCTAACGCTTTTTTTATGCCAACATTTTGAGCATGAGCTATACCAGTATTTTGGTTAAGCGTAATAAGCTTAATGTTATTATCTTCTCTTAATAATTTAAGATTTTGAAACACATTACTGCCATTTGGAGTATTATCTATAATCAACACCTGGCTTACTTGTTTATAAATACTTTGTATAGTCTCAGTAATAATTTGACTCTCCGGGAAGTAAGCCACTACGATTGCTGTAACCTTAAATTGATTCATAATTATATTTCAAAAAAAAATTTATCATCTTTCCATCCATTCCAATTAAGAATTATTATAGAAACTTTTGGAGTCATCTTTTTTATCCTTTAATAAAGATATCTTTCACGCCAATTATCACATAATCGGTCTGAATCTCAAATTTTGCAACAATTGACAATTTGAAATAAATATAAATTTCAGACAAAACATTTAAATCAAAAATATGTTGATGCAAACAACAATTTTCAAAATTTTTCAAACTTCTTTCTTTAAGCTGTTCTATCGTGCCAGCCGGTGGGTCTAATGTTAAATCATGTAGTTTCAATATTTCTTCCAAATGTCCGAGATCGTTTTCCTGAATATTATTATTATAATCTTCAAGAAGATGAGTAAATTTTACAATATTGCGATTATGATCAAAATTTGATTCTTTCCTAAGGGCAACGATAACGATAACCCCATTTGATTTTAACATAGACACCCATTGTTCAATAGCCCTTAATGGATTAGCCACATGCTCAATATTATTGCAAGACAAAACAAAATCATATGTTCCTTTATCCAATTTTGACAAATCAGTTGCGTCTAAAATAAACTGTTTTCCAAAACATTTTCCCCCTACCAAATACCCTTTTGACGAATCAATGCTCCCTGTCCAAACAGTCGTTGAGGAAAAATTTACTCCATCTAATCTTGATACAATCTGATAAATCGGCATGCAACCATTTTTAGTAAAGAAGTTGCTTGGTCCGCCTATTTCTAATCCTATTTTATTCTGAAAATATTCTTCAACGCTTTTAAAATTATTCATTTGCGTATAAACGCTGTGTTCTATAAATTTTAAAATAAGCTTAGATATCGTTTTTTTTAAAACCTACTTCTCTTAACGAGTAAAAAAATCTTCTGACATTTTTCATTTTTGCAAATTCTTGCTTCTTAAAGTTATCTAAAAAAATTCTAATACTGCTATATTCATATATATAGTATACCTGTACCAGCCCAGTTTTGATTTGAGTCTTTCATAATTTCTTTATTTTTATATCTATTCCAATTAAGAATTATTATAGAAACTTTTGGCATATTTTATAAAACTCTTCTATAAACTTTTGTAGAGAAAACTTTTCCTTCGCCCACCAATAAGCATTTTCACCCATCTTCAGTCTTTCTGTTTTATTATTTATTAAATATTTTATCTTTTCTGCGAGTTCTGTAAAATTACCTGGTTCATAGAAAAAACCATTAAAACCTTCCTTGATTAATTCAAGGGTACCACCACTTCGGGCTCCTATAATCGGTTTTTTGTGCAACATAGCTTCAACCGTCACTCTCCCAAATGCTTCCATCCGAGAGCACATCAATGAAACATCACTTATTTCATAAATTTTTTTAGGATTTTCCAAAAAACCGCTTAAAAATATATTATTTTCTAAGTGGTGAATATTGATAAATTGTTTTATTTCAGCAATATAGTCTGAGTCGCCACCACCAACTATGAACAAAACAACTTTATATCCTTCTTTCACCAATAAGTTGATGGTTCGTACCGCATCCATTTGGCCCTTGCCTGAGCTGATGTAAGCAACAGTACAAAGTTGAAAGTAATCTTCGTAATGGTTCAAAATAATGTTTCCAATTTCACCTCTCTCTTTTTCTTTTAATTCAATTCCGCAATAAATTAACTTTAACTTACCTTCTGGAATATAATTTTTATATTTATTTTTTACCGCAATGGAATTAACAATAACTAACTTAGAAAATTTATTAATTAACTTAGTTGAAAAATTAATACCTAAATTATAGCTAAGGCCTTGCTTCTTTTCAACAAGCTCATGGATATACCAAAAATGAGGTATGTGAAAAATGTAAGCAACTATTGCTCCTATGGGAGGGGTAACGGCAGAGCTTGTAACAATAAGATCTGGCTTTTCTTTACGAATAAGTAAATAAAAACGAGGTACTGCAAAAATATTAAAGATAATCCTTAAAATTCTTTTAAAAAATGATGATGATCCTGATGCCCATCCTTTAAAAGGAATGATTTTGTATTTTATTTGTTCTTTTTTTAATTTTTCACATAAAGGACCAAAAGATGGTAGTATTACCATTGATTCTATCTTTTTACCCCTCAACCCTATTACTAGATCTAATAAAACTCTCTCAGCTCCGTATAAATTAGAGGAATGCGATACGAATAAAATTTTCATTTTTTTATAAATATAAAATTATCATTTGGTAAATGTTCAAGAATTTCCAAACATAGAACAGCATCAAAAGATTTCGATCCGAATTCAACTTTTCTAATGTCTGCTTTTATATATTGGTTATGAATGCCCCTTTTTTTGCTTTCTTGCAAATAAGGTTCAAATAATTCAACTCCAACTGAAAAAGATACTTTACAATATTGAATTGGAGAATTGTAACCACATCCTAAATCTAAAACCGTTTTGCAATCGGAAAGCTTTCTTTTTAGTTTCTCTATCCAAGTCGGAAAAAATTTCTTATAAAAAGGGTGTAAAAATGCTCCTATGGTTCGCAACATAAGTTTTACCCAAGAAATTTCACCAGTTGTCAAAAAAATGTGTTTATAATTTTTTTGATACTTTTTATATAACATTTTTTGATATTTTAATAACCCATTTATATTTACTCTTAAAGACCTATGATAAATAAAAGCTGGGATTACATAGGCTTTTAATCCTTTTTCTCTAACGCATAAAGAATAATCGGCACCATAACAGTGCCAATTATCAAATATTTTTTCATCAAATTTTATATTATCAAATACAGCCTTTGGCACTATTAGAAGACACTCATCTAAAGTTTGGACTTCTTCTGGCTTTTGTACAGAGTTGCTCCATTGCCATATTTCGCCAGAATCACTAATATACCCCCTTCCCCTTTCCTTGTTACTTTTTCCTTTTTCACTCATTCCCGCTACACCAGCAATTCCAAGATCAGGTATATTATCCAAGAGCTTTTCAACTTTTTCTAACCATGAATCAGAACCTAACTCTACGTCCTGATGGACAAACATTATATATTTTCCAGTTGCTTTTTCCCCACCAAAATTTAATGCTTCAGCCGCTGATTTAAACTGTCCTTTAGTATTATCAAGAGCAATAAGTTCATATTTAACTGTCTGATTTTTTAAGCTCTTTAATAAAATCTCGTTTAAAGTTCGTTGATTGTTATAAACAACGACTACTGAAATCATGTTTAAGTTGTAAATTTTTATTAATTATTACTTTCAATTGAAAATTTATCAATAAACCACTTAACGGTTTCTTCCATTCCTTTCTTGAAATCTGTAGTTGGGCTCCATCCCAGTTCTCTTTTCATTTTTTCAATACTCAATGCATACCTTCTGTCATGTCCGGGTCTATCTTTCACGAAAATTATCAATTTTTTATATTCTTCAACAGGTTTTCCTGTAACTTCGGCAAGCATCTCGCAAATCAAGTTTACAAGGTCAATGTTTTTCCTTTCATTACCGCCTCCAATATTATAAATTTCTCCAATTTTTCCTTTATGAAGCACTAAATCAATACCTCCGCAGTTATCTTCAACATATATCCAATCTCTCACGTTCAAACCATCTCCATAAACTGGCAAAGGTTTTCCTTGTAAAGCATTGGTAATCATTAAAGGAATAAGTTTTTCTGGATATTGCCTTGGGCCAAAATTATTAGAGGAACGAGTAATTAATATGGGCATATTATATGTTGAATGATAGGATTTCACTAATAAATCGGCTGCGGCCTTTGATGCAGAGTAAGGACTGTTTGGTTTAAGAGATAATTCCTCAGTAAACTTCGCGGTGCTTTCCAAAGGCAAAGAGCCATAAATTTCGTCGGTGCTTATTTGAAGAAATCTTGTTTCTCCAAACATTTTGTTTTTTAACCAAAACTCCTTTGCAACATCAAGCAAAATTTGTGCGCCATAAACATTTGATTTTATAAATATCTCTGGTCCTTCAATGCTTCTATCAACATGTGATTCTGCAGCAAAATTCACTACATAACAAGGATTAAACTTTTCAAATATATACTCAACAAGTTCCCTGTTTACAATATCCCCTTTTACAAAATGGTAATTCGGATTATCATCAACTTCTTTTAGATTTTCAAGGTTTCCTGCATAAGTCAACTTATCAAGGTTTACGATTCTGTAATCAGGATATTCTTTTACAAAATAATGGATGAAGTTTGAGCCAATAAAACCTGCTCCACCTGTTATTAAAATTGTTTTATTCATTTATAAGTTTCTTTTTATATTTGTTTACGAAATCGTTAAACGCTTCTTCCCAAGAACGCATTATATTTTTATTTTCAATTTTAAGTAAATAGTCCTCCAGTACAGAAAAGCTTGGTCTTTTTGCTAATACTGGAAACTTATCAGTCTTTATCGGAAAGACTTTTGCATCAAGGTTAAGTTGCTCAACAATCTTTTTTGCAAATTCAAACCAAGTCGTTTGCTCAGTATTTGAAGAATGATACAAACCAACATTATCATCTTGAATAAGTTTCCAAGTTTGCTTTGCTACATCAAGCGTATAGGTAGGTGTCCCAAATTGATCATTCACAACTTTTAATTCACCTTTTTCTTTTGCAAGTCTTATAATACTCTTTACAAAGTTTGAACCATTTATTCCATAAAGCCAGGAAATTCTTAAAATTAAGTGGTTCGGATTAAACTGTTTTGTAAACTCTTCTCCAAAAAGTTTTGACCTACCATAAATAGATAATGGGTTGGGCTTGTCAAATTCATTATAGGGTGAATTTTGAGTGCCATCAAAAACATAATCAGTGCTAAAATAAACAACTTTTGCCTTGATTTTAAAAGAAGCAAAGGAAATATTTTTTGCCCCTACAGCATTTACTTGATAAGCAAGATTTTCTTCTTCCTCTGCTTGGTCAACTTTAGTATAAGCTGCACAATTTATGATAACATCGGGAGATAATTCAAAGAATTTATTGATAAGTCCTTTAAAATCAAGGATATCAAGCTCATTATGATTAAAAGCAAAAACTTCTGCTTTATCTTTCAAAAAAGTCTTAAATTCACTCCCCAATTGACCATTTGCACCAAGTATTAAAACTTTCATAATTTTCTTCAAGAATTTTCTTTTTCTAATATCCTCCTCACTTCACTAAAAGGGGGTAACTGACTGTCTTTCTTGGAAATTATAATCTTCTCAACTTGAGATAAAGGCCACTGGATACCTATATCTTTATCATCCCATATAATTCCCAATTCATCATCAGGACAGTAAAAATCAGTACATTTATAAAAGAAATGTGTATTTTCTTGAAGGGTAAGAAAACCGTGAGCAAAGTCAGAAGGTATATAAAATTGAAGTCCATTATTACCAGAAAGTTCCACTCCATACCATTTCCCAAAAGTTGACGAGTTTAACCTTAAATCAACTGCAACATCAAATACCTTTCCTGAAATTACCCGAACAAGCTTCCCTTGAGAATGTTTAAACTGAAAATGTAACCCTCTCAAAACTCCTTTTTTTGACATCGAATGATTATCTTGCACAAAGTGACCATTAACTCCAATATCAGTAAAATCTTTTGAATTATAACTTTCTATAAAAAATCCCCTATCATCTTTGAATATTTTCGTTTCTATTATTACAAGATCTTTAATTGGAGTTTTAATTACTTTAAACTTTTCCATTTTTAAAATTCAAGATTATATCTTTACAAAATTCATTTGCTCGAAATAAAGATTCGGAAGTCCCTGCATCAGTCCACCAACCTTTTAAAATATCATAAGTTAACGTGCCTTGTTGAATATAATTATTATTTACATCCGTTATTTCAAGTTCCTCTCTTTCCGAAGGTTTTATTGTTTTAATAATATCAAATACTTTAGAGTCATACATATAAATACCAGTAACGGCAAAATTGCTTTTTGGTCGTTTTGGTTTTTCTTCAATCAAAATAATTTTTCTATCTCTAAGCTCAGCTACACCAAATCTCTGGGGATCTGAAACTTCTTTTAGAAGTATTTTTGCTCCTTTTTCTTGTTTTTCAAATGATTCAACAAAAGGAGTAATATCATTTTCAAAAATATTATCTCCAAGAATAACAACGCAACGATCCCCGTCAACAAAATGCTCTGCTAAACCTAGCGCCTGAGCAATTCCTCCTGCTTGATCTTGAACTTTAAAAGTAAACTGAACACCAAATTCATACCCACTTCCAAGAAGTTCAATAACGTCTCCCATATGTCCTCTACTAGTTACAATAAGAATTTCCGTAATACCTGATTGTTTCAATTGATAAATCGGATAAAAAATCATTGGGTACTTACCAACAGGTAAAAGATGCTTGTTTGTAACATTTGTTAAAGGTTTTAACCTTGAACCCGTGCCACCTGCTAAAACTATGCCTTTCATTTTACTTTTTTATTAATAATTATATGGTATCCCATAAATTGATTGAATATAAAATTTTTCATATGTTATAAAAATTTAAGCAAATTTGTGATTTTTCTAAGAAGAAAAAAACACAAAAAGTAGATTAAACTTCCTATAAGGATGGAAAGAAAGATATTTAAATTATAAACATTCGGTTGAGAAATTACAAGATACATTAGAATACTAGAAAAAGTAGCGCCAAGAAAACTAAAAAGAAATTTTAAATTAAATGGTTTGATTGGAGTAAATTTTGACGTGAATTTGTAAAGCAAAAAGAGAATTAAAAACAAAGTAACAACTGTGGTGAAAGCTGCTCCATAAAGGCTGTATTTTGGAATTAGAATTAAGTTTAGCCCAACATTGACGATTGCTCCTGATAAAGTTATCCAAAAAAGTCTTTTTTGCTGATTTGAAACAATTAATGCCTGGCCAAAAGGATTGCAAATATAAGAAAGTGCTGCCATTATTAGTAAAATTTGAAAGGCTAAAATTGATGGAAAATAACTTGAATTGTAAACAAAATCAATAATTTTTGGGGCTAAAACTATACCTCCTACTATTAAAGGCACGGATAAAAAAATCATCAACTGCATATAATAATCCCAAGATTTCTGAAGTTTTTCTTTTGATTCTTTGAATAATTTACTAAATAGTGGAAAAAAACTTATGGAGATAAGACCTACTGGAATCAAAGTTGCTCCGATAATTTTATAAGCGGCATTATACCAACCAACTTGGGTAATTTGGCCAAAATAACCCATCATTATCGAATCAGTTTGGCTATAAATCGTTCCGAATATCCCTGCTAAAGCCAGAGGCCAAGACATTAATAAAACATTTCGCCATATATTTTTATTAAAACTTAATTTCAGTTGATAAATCTTGAAGTGAAAAAAAGTCAATATAGCAATCAAAGCAATTGAGACGGCAAACAAATAAGCTAAACTTAAACTTTGAACCGAGGGAAAATTAAAAAGAACAAAAAAACCAGCCCCGGTTACAACCATCGCTTGTAGAATTTTAGTCCAGGCCTCGTATTCCATTTGCTGACAAGCCCTTAGAAAAGCATAAATAATCCCCGAGAAACTGCTTACTATAATATAAATTCCTAAAATCCAGATTATCGCGCGAATCAAGGGGTCAGTGGTAATAAAAAAAGAACCAAGACAAATTAAAAATAAAGCTCCTATACCCAAAACGAGTTTTAAAGAAAGAATATTGGGAAATTCTTTTTCTTTCTCTTTTTCCCGGGCAAGTTCGCGAGTAGTGATTGAAGAAACACCAAAATCAGAAAAAATGGCAAATAAAGAAACAAAAGCTAAAGCAAAAGTGAATTTTCCGTATTCAGTAGCCCCTAAAATTCGGGCAATATAAATAATTAAAATTAATTTTAAAAACTTGGATATACCTTCCGCTATTGCCAACCAAAAAGTGTTTTTAGCAATAGTCTGCTTAGTTCCTGAGTTTTTAAGAAAAAAAGCGCTTGGGTTTAAAACAATATTTTTGATTGTATCTTTAAGATCCATCTTGGTTAATTTTTAATTTCGATTTTAGAGTCTTAATTTTCTCTTCATTTAAATAAAAGCCGATTACTTCATAACCAGCTTTAGCTAAACAACAGCCAGTTGGCAAACCAATATAACCAAGGCCTATTACACATATTGCCTTATGCTTTTTCATTTTTCTGGATAATTTTGATTATTTTTTCCGCTGTTTTGCCAGAACCAAATGGATTTTTCCATTTTCTGTTTTTATTCATCATTTTTGAAACAGATTTTAAGATTCTTAAAGGATTAGCACCTGACAACAGATTACTACCTACATCTATTGTTTCTGGCCTTTCAGTATTATCTCTCAAAGTTACGCAAGGAACTCGCATTGCGCAAGCTTCTTCTTGTATTCCCCCTGAATCAGTAAGTATTAGTTTAGCACTATTTTCAAGTTTTAAAAAATCCAAATAGCCTATTGGTTCGAGTAATCTAACCTTATTTGAAACCTTAAGTTTAAATTTTTTCATCATCTTTCTTGTTCTCGGATGAATGGGATAAATTACAGGCAAAGAAAATTTTTCAGAAGTCATCTCAACACCTTTTAAAATACCTCTTAGCCTACTTTCATTATCAACATTCTCTGCGCGATGGGCAGTCATTAAAAAATATCCTCTTTTTGATAAATTAAGTTTTTCCAATATTTTTGATTTTTTCTCAGCTAATTTAAGATTCTGAAAAACAGCGTCAATTATAGTATTGCCTGTAACAAATATTTTATTACGAGGAATCCCTTCATTTAAGAGTATGTCTTTCGTTTCTTTTGTTGGAGTAAAAAGCAAATCAGAACAATGATCAACTAAAATTCTATTAATTTCTTCTGGCATTTCCCTATAATAAGACCTCAATCCCGCTTCAATATGCCCTACTTTAATATGAAGTTTAGCAGCTGCTAAAGCGCCTGCTAATACTGTATTAGTATCGCCCTCAACTAAAACAATATCTGGCCTTTCTTTTAGTAAAATCTTTTCCACTCCAACAAGAATTTTCGCTGTTTGCTCAGCATGAGTTCCAGAACCAACATTCAGATTATATTTTGGTCGAGGTAAATTTAATTCTTTAAAAAATACCTTATCCAAATTTTCCGAGTAATGCTGATTTGTATGCAAAATCGAAAAATTCAGCCTTTTTTTAATACATTCCCTTATAACAGGAGACATTTTAATAATCTCTGGACGAGTACCTAAAATTATAAAAATTTTCATAATATTCTCTGTTTTTGGTTTTTATAGATATTTTCCGCGAAATTCTAAATGCTCGTCAAATGTTTCAGAAAAGACTGTTCTTCCTGTTTTTCTGTCAGTCATATAATACCAATGATCATTTGCCAATGGATTTAAAGCCGCTTGTATTGATTCTATTCCGGGATTATTAATAGGCGTAGGAGGCAATCCTTTATAAATATAAGTATTGTACGGAGAATCTAATTTAAATAATTCACGGGTAAGAGAACAATTTTTAAATGATTCATATTTTGCATAGCATATTGTTGCATCTACCTGAAGAGGAAAATTTGTATCCAATCTCCTCCAAAGAATATCTGCCACCATTCTTTTATCTGTCTCTACACGAACTTCTTTTTCCAACAAAGAAGCTATTATTAAAATTTCATAAAAACTTCTTTTTTGCTCCTTAATATCAAAAAATAAATCATTTTTAGTGGTTTGACTAAACTCACCACGGGCTTTTGCGACAAAATTATCAATAAGTATTGAAAGAATTTCTTTTTCTTCCAATCCTTGGGGTAAATGATAAGAATCAGGAAATAAAAAGCCCTCTAATGAAGCATCTGAAGGAATTTGAGAAAAAATATCAAAATGTTTTTTCTCAAGAAAATCTCCTATTTTCCATTCTTTTAATGAGGCAGATTTGTCAATTAAACCTTTCTCTTTTAAATTTTCCTCTATCTCCAGCATTGTTTCCCCTTCTGTTATGAGAAAACTATGATTATTGCTTAATTTTCCATTAGTAATAGCCTCGGTTATTTTGGCAATTGTTAGCGGCGAAATAAATCGATAATCCCCCGCTTTAATATTTATTTCTTGCCTTTAATAAAAGTGACCCTTCTCCACAACCAATATCAAGTAAATTATTTCCTCTCTCTAGTAAAGAAATTGCTACATTTCTTCTATGGACATTAAACTTATGAAAGGTTTTCTTGAAAAAAGATTCATGATTAATTATTAAGGCATGCTCGGCATACTGTTTATGGTACAATTGCTGTGGATTCATAGTTTTTTATCAACATTAGTTTAAGAGAAACAATAAGAATACAATAATTACAAAAAGCTTCTCTCACCTTATTTAAAACATAGGGATAAAGTGAATTAATTATTTAGACTATGTTTCAACTTACTTAATCTATAATAACATTTCGAACCAAAAAGAGAAACTATTAAATACATATAATTTCTCACATCTAAAGGATTTAATTGTTTAAGTATTCTATCAATTTTATCGAGCTCTTGATAATTAATTCTAGAATCATCAATTCTATTGTGAAATTCAGCTGTATCTTGTAGTAATTCTTTGTATACTATTATTCTTTCTTTCCCTTTTACTTTAATGTAGAAAGGTCTAATAATATGCTTAATTGGTTTAGGCAAGTGCTTTCCTATAGATTTAATTTTGGTAAGTATTTTCATATTTTAATTTTATATTAACCTTTAATAAATTTTTTGATTTTTCTAATATTATTCTTACCTACAACATTTCTTATAACATCTTTCGTTTTCATTTTAACTGTTGTACTAATTGATGTTATCATTTCCAAAGCCTTACTTTCATCTACACTATTTGTAAATACCTCTAATAATATAGGTTTATCGAGCATCTGGTCAGTTAGAAATCTTTCATAGACTTGCTCAAACTCTGCTTTATTTGATGCAGATAAATATTCAAAACCAAGACTCTCGCTATAATTTTTTACTAGGGTTTGTGACTTGTTTCCAAAATGGCCTCCGGCTGCTATAAATTCATCTGCTGATTCTCCAAATTGTGCCGCTGGCTGATTGAAATTTCTAAATTCTGTGCCTTTTCCGTTATTGACTAGAAGAATTCGTAAATTATTTCCTACATGACGATTACCTATAGAATTTATATCATAAAAGAATGCTAAGTCACCGATGATACCGAAATATAATCTATCTTTTTTTGCCAACGAAGCTCCTACTAAAGAAGAAAGACAACCATCGATTCCGAATCCTCCAACATTGGAATTAGATTCAACTGTTTTTGGTAATTCAAAAAAATTCCATGAACGAAGACTATTTAAAATTGCGAAATGAATAGTAGAATTTTCTGGAATTAGCTTATGTATTTTTTTTGCTATCCAAAGATTAGAGAATGGAAGTTCTGGTATTTTATTGAGCAATTGTTCAAGATAATCACGACATACTTGTAAATAAAGTCCACTATTTATATCGTTTTTAGTATAATGTTTAAAAAAAACTTGTTCGGGCATTTCAAAAACATACTGAAGTTTACGATAAGTATCTCGTAACTCGCCATCTTCGCTAACTCTCCAAATCTGTTTTCCAACTATACTACTAACAGAATAGTCTCCGGTAATTTCTCCAATATGAATTAACAAATCAGGGCGTAATCCATCAAAGTCCGATAGTCTTTGAGAAGAACTAAGCGAATGAACAACACAATATTTCCCTTTGTATCCACTTGTGTGGTCACAGAACACTACTGCATTATTGGATTCACAAAAATGTTCAAGTGCACTTATTTGATCTTTAGTCATTTCTGCATGCGATCCAACAAATACCGCAACTTTACCTTCAGGCATAGAAGGATACTCACTTGATTGTGTTTTAATGCGCTTAATTACACGAACTTTTGGTAATTCTACAGTTTTGAACGAAAATCTACAATCCATACTTAAATTAATGTGCACAGGTCCGCCTCCATGCCGACTTAATTCTAATAGGGCATTATTTACCTTAACCTCACAACTCCACCAATCAGTATCATCTTTAACTAATGGCAGTTGAACACTGTGTTTTACAACATCATTAGGCATAGAGCTACGATCTAAAACCTGAGGAATGTGATGACCAACTTTTGCAATTTCTTGAGTAGCTGTAACAGAAAGTATTGGTAATTTACGATAGTAAGCTTCTGTCAATCCCGGCATATAGTTTCTTGATGCAGTTGCACCAGTACAACTTAAAACTACAGGTTCTCCTGATTCAGCTGCCAATCCGCAAGCCATATAAGCTGCTGAATGCTCGTCAATAGATGAGTATATTTCAAAAAAAGAATCATTTTGCAGGCTTCTAACAAAAGTCATATTTGCTGTTCCAGGAGATGCGACTACTTTTCTAATTCCATGTCCTTTAAGTAATGCAATCAAAATCTGTATATTTTTTTCGTCTGTATAATATGTTTTCATTTTATTACCTCTCTAAATTTATATTTTGTACTATTTAATTTTAATGAAATATCTAAAAGCCAAATATTTAACTTTTTGCTTAAAGCCACTGATTTCTTTTAATGGAGTTCTTTCTTTAGCGTATCTGTCTTTTATCGCTTCATTTTTCCAGCTTATACTACTAAATTCTGGGCTTATTAAAAACGTATTTAAACTCTTTCTCAATCCATTCTGAACTTGTACAAATTCTTTTGCGTTTATTAATTTATTGATTTTTGTATTATCAAATTTTCTATCAAAAAGCCGATCATAAATAATTGGGTATTTTCCTGGATTCCACACTAGAAAATCAGGTAAATTTTGGTAGATTACTTTAGGTCGATTTCCTAATTTATTCTCTAATACATCTAAATATATGTTTAAAATATCGCTCCATTTGCATGCACATTCGTTTGTAATATGATATGTTTCCCCAAAAGATTTTGGATTATTGATAAGACTTGCAATTCCAGTTGCCACATCTAAACCATAGGTTAGAGTAGTTAAGTGGTTCCTAATATCTTCAGAAAATACTATGGATCTTCCTTGTAATGCTCTATAAAGCCAATTTTCTTTTTCTAGAGTTCCAAGTTGCAAACGCTTTTCGCTGTACGTAATATACGGACGTACAATAGTCCAGTTTTTCTTATTTGATGAACGTAACATATTTTCTTGTCGAGCTTTTGAAAGAGAATATTCGCTTGTAGCTAAAAAATCATAATCAGAAGAAGAATCTAATAGTCTTGCAGATTCCTCTGTTATAGCCTCTTGACTTTCATTATAAACTCTAGCTGAACTTAAGAAAACATATTGAGATGTAGAACTCAGCAATAAATCTACCCGTTCACGAAATTCATCTTCAGAATAGACCATAAAATCAACGATTGCATCCCATTGTTCCCGTAAAACATCACTCAAAAAATCTATGTTTTTAGCATTTCCTTGTCGATATTCAACTAATTCTTTCGATTCATTACGGCTTCGAGAAGTTACTACAACCTTATCTTTTCTATCAGATAAAAGGTTTGTCAAATGACTTCCTATAGCACCTGTACCACCTAAAAGTATTATTTTCATAATATCACCACCATTACATAATTATATTTTATTTCATTTACCAAATTAACAAAGAGTACTATAACGTATTTTTCACATATTCAATTACTCCGTCTGGTTTAACCAGCTAGCTGAGAGTGTATTCTACTTCATCAAATTCCAATGCTTGTTTTCTGCAAGACCTTTTTCCTCAATGGGGTAAGAGGCAATGTGTACCACAATTAGCATATCCTGAACCTATTGTTAATCTTCCACCGTCAAAAATATTAATATCACAATTGTAGTAAAAAGAAAAATTTCCATTTACAACTAATTTTGTATTTTCTTTCATTCTAAGTAACATTTCAGCCTTTGATTTTTTTAGCTTATAGGAATTGAGAATTAAATTTCCATTTAATATAATTTTAGCAGTAGAACTTATATCGCAAATTGTATTATTATAACAGTATAACATAATTCTTCCCCCATGTAGTATTACGACAAAAATAATTGTAATATATAAAATAACTTAGCTTAATTTTTTTAAAAACATTATTTTTCATAATTTTCCCTTCTTATTTGTAATTTCTTTTACAACATCATCTAAATATTTTTTTGAAACTTCAATAACATTATCTATTTCTTTATTTTGGTTATTATATGCTTGTTTACTCTTTTCTAAAATTTTTTTAACAACTTCAATATCCTTAAACGAATTAGCTATTTGATTATTTTCTAAACCATACAGCTTCAAAAGATTTTCCATCCTTAAATTTACAGTTGAATGAGCAAACGAAATAAACTGCTTATTAAAAATTAATGAAAAAGCTGTCCCATGAAAAGAATTTGTTAAAATATATTTTGCATTTGAAAATAATTTAACAAAGTCTATTGGCCCTACATCATGTAGTTTTTTAATTTTTTTCATTTTTGTTATTCTTTCAAGTGTTAAAAAAGGAATTTCTATACTAACCACAGATATATTATATATTTTAGATAAATATTTAGCCACTTTGATTAAATTAGCATTATATTCTAACATATATACAAGTATATATTCTTTATTCGGCAATTTACAATAACTTTTTTCGGCAATGATTTCCCATTCCTCCTTTTTAAACAAGAAAACAGGATCAATACACAATTTGTAATTTTTTCTTTTACAAATTTTATTAAGATAACTTATTGATGCTTCTTCCCTTAAAGAAACAAAATCAAAATTTTTTAGAGATTTTTTAAATAAACCTACAACTTCACTTTTAATTTCATTTTTACCAAGACTAGCAGCATAACTTATCTTGTTACAATTTATATTACTTAAAAGATAATCCTTTAAATGGTCTTTTGTTATATCATAATTCCAAACTTGGTCACTTCCTACTGCAACTAAATCAAGTTTGTTTATTATTTTTAATAACTCAGCACTATTTTTAGCCTTTTCTGTTAAAGTAATATCTTTATCAATAAATTCCTTGAATTTTTTATATTGTTTATGTTTTATTAGTTTTTGCAGCATTTTTTCCATTACTGATTTAATTCTCAAGGGTTTATCAAAAATCTTTGTACTATATAGATTAGCTAAGTAATCTGGAACATAATTTATAACAAAAACCTCATTGTTTTTACTCAAATACTTATATAATGTATACATTTGTAATACAGCTCCATAATTAAGTGCCCAATTAAATGTTAATATTCCTATTTTCATAAATTCTTTGCCTCCTTAAAATTTTTATAATAATCGACAATTTTTTTAACTTTAAGAAAAGTTAGTGCTCTTCCAATACCACAACTAAGGTCAGCCACTGTATCTTTATTATTTATATATTTTTGAAGAGCTCGTGCTTGTTTTCTACCCAATCTTGATTTTCAAAATACCATTTAATTGTTTTAACTATACCATCTCCAAATTTTGTTTCGGGAAACCACCCGAGTTCATTTTTTATTTTTGTAGAATCTATAGCATATCTTTTATCATGACCCTTTCTGTCTTTTACATATTCTATTAAATTATAATTAATATTAGATAAATCAGTTTTTAAAATAAACTGATATTCCGAATTTTTCTTTATCAAATCTTTGATTGTGTCTATAAGAATTTTAACTATTTCTATATTTTGTTTTTCATCACATCCACCTATATTATATACTTCACTTAATTTACCTTTATCCAAAACCAAATCTATTGCCTTGCAATGATCTTCAACATAAATCCAATCTCTAACATTCTTTCCATCTCCATACACTGGCAAACTTTTCCCTTCCAAGATATTTTTAATAATCAATGGGATAAGCTTTTCTGGCTTTTACTAAAAACCCTGCGTGAATGTAGCGAGTAATGCTTCTCTTTGCCGCCTGATAATCTAAATTAAGTATTCTTTGATAATCCAAAGAAGTAAATAATTTCAAATTAGCCCGAGTAATCTTTTCTTGGATCTTAGTAATATTTAACTTTTCTGTTTTTTTAGCCATTTTTAATTAAATAGTTATTTCAGTTAGGGGACGATATTGTCCCTCAACTGAAATATATCATAGCAAACTATTTAAATCAAATAAAAATTCCTATAGATATTTCCCGCGGGATTCTAAGTGTTCATCAAATGTTTCAGAAAAAATAGTTTTTCCTGTTTCTCTGTCAGTCATATAATACCAATAATCATTTACTAATGGATTTAAAGCTGCTTGTATTGATTCTATTCCAGGATTATTAATAGGTGTAGGCGGTAATCCTTTATAAAGATAAGTGTTATAAGGAGAATCTAATTTAAATAATTCACGGGTAAGAGAACATTTTTTAAATGATTGAAATTCAGCATAACAAATTGTTGCGTCAACTTGAAGAAGAAAATTCGTATCCAATCTCCTCCAAAGAATATCTGCTACCATTCTTTTGTCTGTTTCTTCGCGAACTTCTTTTTCCAACAAAGAAGCCATTGTTAAAATTTCATAAAAACTTCTTTTTTGCTCTTTTATCTCAAAAAATAAATCATTTTCAGTTTTTGCGACAAAATTATCTATAAACATTGAAAGAATTTCTTCTTCTTCTAATCCCTGGGGTAAATGATAAGAATCAGGAAATAAATACCCTTCTAATGAAACATCGGTAGGAATTTCAGAAAAAATATCAAAATATTTTTTTTCAAGAAAATCCCCTGTTTTCCATTCTTTTAATGATGAAAATGCATCAATTAGACCTTTTTCTCTTAGATTTTCCTCTATCTCTAACATTGTCTCCCCTTCTGCTATGAGGAAACTATTATTAGTTAATTTTCCATTAGTAATAATCTCGGTTATGTTAGTAATCGTTAAAGGTGAAATAAATGAATAATCTCCTGCTTTGATGTTTTTTTCCTGACCTTTTATTTTTACGTAAAATTGAAACAACATAGATGAAGAAACAAATTTTTGATTTCTTAAACGATCGGCAATACTTTTTAAGTTTTCTCCTTTCTCTATTGAAAAATTACACTCTCCCTGACAAGTTAATGAAAAATTAACTAATATATAAAAAAATAGCACTAATACGCAAACAATGATGAATAATGAGATTTTGATAAATTGCACTTGTTTCATTATATAACGTTTAATGTGTAAAAGTTTAAGAGTTTAAAGTTAGGCACGGTGGATTATCATACTGTTTATTATCCCCAGGCCAATAAAATCTATTAAAAGATGAGAACCTCCTGCGGAAATAAAAGGTAGGGCTATTCCCACAATAGGAAGCAGTCCCAAATTCATTCCAATATTAACAAAAACCCCAATTAACAATTTAATGGTAAATCCAATAGTAAAAAGTTTGCAAAAATTATAAGAAAATGTATTAGCCCAAATAACCAACCGATAAAAAATAAATAAAAAACAGACTAATAACACAGAAACGCCAAACAGACCCAATGATTCAGCTAAAGAGGCAAAAATAAAATCAGTCTTGGCTAATGGTAAAAAACGCAAATTTGTTTGAGAGCCCCAACCCAAATCTCTGCCAAAGATTCTGCCAGAGCCAATGGCAATCAATGCCTGTTCTCTATGATATCCAACCCCTAAAGGATCCTCTTGCGGATATATAAAGCTAAGAATTCGGGATTGCTGATAAGGTTTTAAAAGAAAACTCCAGGACAAACCCGCTACTAAGCCAAAAATAATAATTAAAAGAATGATTTGTTTAAATCTGATTCCACTTATAAATACCAAACCAAGCCAAATTGCTCCAAATATCATTGCGCCGCCTAAATCAGGCTGGGCGGCAATTAAAGCCATTGGAGTAAAAGTAAAAAACCCAGAGGTTAATAGATGACGGAACCGCCAAATTTCCAAATGCCGAGATGATAAATATTTAGCTAATATTATAATTAAAGAAAGTTTTGCTATTTCTATTGGCTGAAAACTAAATGATCCAAAATTAAACCAACCAGCCACCCCACTGCTCTTGTCTCCAAAAAACAATACAACAACTAATAAAACTAAGGATGAAAGATATAAAATCAGAATTAATTGGGAAGAATTAAAAATTCGCCAATCCAAAAAGGAAAAAACAAAAAACGCGCAAATGCTTATTGCTAAAAGAACCAGTTGTTTTTTAAAAGAAAAAAAAGGAGCAGCATCTTGAGAAGATATGCTCCATAACACTAATAAACCTAGGGCAATCAAAATAAAGAGAGAGAAAAACAAAAGAGAGTCAGTCTTAAACATAATTTATTTGCGCAAGCTAAGGAGTTAAGAAAACATTTTCCGCATCTAAAATATTAATATTTGTAATTTTCTCACAAATAGTAATATCATCAGGTAATTTCTGGTGCCATTGAATAACAAATTGAGAAGATTTGCCAGAATAAATATCTTCTAAAACTGTCGTCCCTACAGAAACAGGTTTTCTTTTATCATCACAAAGAATTATAGCTATATTTCCATTTCGCCAATTATATGAAGTGCTATTATAAACATCACCTTTAACTTCCAAAGTGGCTTCAAAAGGTTCTAATTGTTCTCCTGGTAAACCAGTTATCGTCTCAGGAGGTTCACTAAAAAGTTCATTTAATTTATCCCTTGTTAATGGACCAACTTGACCAGTAATTCTAATACCATATTTTCTCTGAAAATCTTTTACTGCTTTTTCAGTAATTTCCCCAAAATAACCTGTAATAGAGCCTAAAGGACTAACTGTTGAATCCAACATTAACGCCCTTTGTAAGTTAAGCACTTCATTACCTCGATTCCCTTTTTTTAAAGTTAAAGTAAAAATATAGCTAAATGGCCCCATATCACTAGGTCCATAGAGTTCATGAAGTTTTGCTCTTGTCTGAGGACCAACTTGACCAGTAGTCCTGATACCATATTTTTTCTGAAATCTTTTTACCGCAGCTTCTGTTAATTTTCCAAAATATCCAGTTACTTCACCTTCAGGATAAATAGCGGGGTCCAGGCGAAGAACCTTCTGAAGGTTAAAAACTTCTGCATCTTTCATTCCCAATACAAGAGTTTTTGTAAAAGTATAAACATTATAATCAACCCCGGGAATAGGCTGGGGTTTTATTATTTTAGTATTTGTAACAATAAAAGGATCTCCTAAATTAAGATCTATGCCTGATAATGGCTTATTCCATACAATTGTTTCTGTCAAAATTTCTATATCAGCTTCTGAAGGTTCAAATGCTACCGCAATGTTAGGAACTATAAAATATCTAATCTCGTGAGGAAAAATAAATCCAGATTTAATAAATTCTTGTTTCTCTTGGTTAGATCCTATAAGAATCACTTTGTAAAAAAATTCTTGAGCTCCCCATTCCTGGCTTAAATTAGTAATTTTAAAAAGGATGTCAACTTTATTTTCTTGATTAACTAATAAAACAGGAGAGTCAGCTAAAGAAAGTGGAGGATTGTATTTTAATTCACACAAGATACAAGGACCTCCGCAATCTACGTCTTCTTCTCCTTGATTGCGCTTATTATCAAAACAAGTTGGAGCTGAACGATGAGTTAAATAAATTCCCCCGCCAATAAGCGAAAAAATGCCTAAAAATACCAAAGCAATAACAATTTGTTTTCTTAATCGTTTGTCCATTGTTAGCTATTATATCATAAGAAATACAAATAAAAAAACCGCTGGTATAATTTTAAATTTCCAATTTTTAATTTTTAAACCAATAACATATTAAGATAAATAAGTATTTGCTCCTGAACGACATTAATGGAAGCAGAGATACAAACAAATTCCGGAAGGCTTCCAGAGCGAGTGAATATTGTTTGTCTCTGCTGGAATGCAGGAGAGAAGGGGGAAATACTTATTTAAAAATAAAAAACCGCTGGCATACCCTACTTTCCCCAAAAGAGTATCATCGGGCTTAATTACTTTCACTTCTCTGTTCGGAATGGGAAGAGGTGGACCATAATTAAGTAAAACACCAGCGGAATTTTAAAATATTTCTTTTCACTAAAGATAGGAAAGTTGCTTTGATAATTAGTACTCCTCGGCTTAATCCATTACTGGACTTCCACCTAGAGCCTATCAACCTGGTCATCTTCCAGGAATCTCACTCCCATAAATGGGAAACGATACCTAATCTTGGAGTGGGCTTCGCGCTTAGATGCTTTCAGCGCTTATCCCTTCCGAACATAGCTACCCGGCGATGCCCTTGGCAGGACAACCGGTAGACCAGAGGTTCGTCCAATCGGGTCCTCTCGTACTGCGATCAGCTCTCCTCAAGTATCGAACGCCCACAGCAGATAGAGGCCGACCTGTCTCACGCATATAATCATAAATTACTTTATGTATGGACTATACCATCATCCTAATATTTTATTAGGAGGTTGACGTATTAATAGAGATTAAAAATCTCTATTCCGTTCTGGTAAAAACCAGAACAAGTCTCTAAGGGGTTACAACTTTTTTAACGTGTTGATAACAACTTGCGAAGTAATGCGCCTTTTTTTGGAATAATTTAATTTTTCCAATTTATCAATCATTATAGCTAAAGCTATAAAATCTTCTTTTGTTTTTACCTTTGTTTTCTTTTGAAGAATTCTTAGAAACAATTGTGCTTGTTTCTTTTTAAATATCAGAAATGAAGATATTTGCTTCAACAAAGAAGACATTGTTGCTACATCACCAATAATATATTCTGCAATCCCGTCATTTCTTTTTCTCATATAACCAGCGCTAATCATTTTTTTAATTTTCTGAAGAAATAACCATCCTTTTTGGGATTGATAAAATACTATATTGGGGGCTATTTGATAGTTAAACCGATAATCCTTATTAGGTTTAATCCTAATATAAAGACTTCCGTCACCATCTAAAAACCCAGCGATATAAGCACATTGAGTCTTTGAAAGATGTTTCACGTTTAAAAAAGTTAAACTTCCCTAGATATTATCCTACCACACGACAGGTTAAAATACAATTTATGTAATAGGGTTTCATCTATATGAGTCAACTTTTTCCATAGAAGATTACTCTTCTAGGCCGCCAAATCGACGGTCTGAACCCAGCTCGCGTATCTTTTTAATTGGCGAACAGCCAAACCCTTGGGACCTTCTTCAGCCCCAGGATAAGATGAGCCGACATCGAGGTGCCGAGCGGAGCCGTCGATATGAACTTTCGGGCTCCACCAGCCTGTTATCCCTAGAGTAGCTTTTATCCGACGTCTCTACGCATTCTACAATGACGTATCGGGTCACTAAGCTCTGCTTTCGCAATAGTTTGGGATGTCTCCCTCACTATAAAGCTGGCTTTTGCCTTTACACTACCTCTGCCGTTTCCATTGGCAGATAGCCAACCTTAGTAGGCTCCTCCGTTACTCTTTAGGAGGATCGCGCCCCACGAAAACTACCCACCAGGCACTGTCTCACGACGTTTTTGCCGTCGGGATTAGAACATAGCTTCAAAAAGACGGGTGTTTCATTGGCGACTCCATCTCGCCCGAAAGCGAAACTTCAAAGTCTCCCCGCTACGCTACGCAGATTAAAACTAAATTCAATACCAAGCTGTAGTAAAGCTTCTAGGGTCTTTTCGTCTTGCTGCGGGTACCCAGCGTCTTCGCTGGACACGCATTTTCACCGAGCTCCTCGTTGAGACAGTTCCCCAGTCGTTATACCTTTCATGCACGTCGGAAATTACCCGACAAGGAATTACGCTCAATTTTGTTACTAACCTCTAGAAAATCAATCTAAAGGTCGAATAAACATTTCTGCTTATTTCTGCATATCGCTATGCAGTTCGGACTATATCTTCTCCAATATAATATTGGAGTTCGGCATATAGTCTCTGAGGATTCTCAAAATCGCTTTTTTCTATGGTTCATTTTACTGAGGAGGACAAGAATTTTCTTTCTGCCTTTTTCAGTTAAATGTTCTTTCTTTATCATGAATTTTATGACTTTTTTAAAAATTAAAAAATCATTTTGCTTATACGTTTGGAGTTGATATTTTTCAAAAAACGGAATTATTTTCTTATCTAAGTCATGTAAAGAACGTACACAATAACGATATAAGTTCTCATTATGATTATCATATCGTTTGTTGATAAAAATGTTTCCGCAACCAAAGAATTTTTTAATTTTCTTTAATGCAGTTAAACTTTTTTCTCCTTGTGTAATTACAAATTCAGGAAAAATCTGTTTCCCAAATTTAGTAGTTTTGTTCTCTATCACAGCAATTGAAAAACATCCTTCACCATCAGTAAAGCCTAAAATCCAATAAGCAATTCTGAGTCTTTCCTGCTGATTGTCTGCGCCAAAAACATTGTTACTTGGTATATTATAACTCATATTTTTATGGTCATATTATACCATAGTAGTCTTGGATACACCAGATGTTCCAGCATATAGCCGAATTTTACTAAGGCAGTATCCCACCTTAGAACGATTATAGTTATCGCTGTCATTGACCAGGGCTTCAAGCACTTAGCCATTCCGATAAATCGAAATGACCGACGCTCTTAACCTTCTGGCATCGGACAGGCATCAGCCCCTATACATCACCTTACGGTTTCGCAGGGACCTGTGTTTTTGGTAAACAGTCGCCAGGGAAACTTTCGCTGCGCCCTGCCTAAACTTTGCAAGCAAAATTTAGGTAGGAAGGGCTTATCCCGAAGTTACGCCCGCTTTTTTGCCGAGTTCCTTAACGAGGAATCACTCGTTCTCCTGAGGCTACTCGCCTCACCTACCTGTGTTGGTTTACGGTACGGATTCCATTTTCCTATTCTTAGAGATTTTTCTTGGAAGTGCGCTCGATCAACTTATTAAGGAAAAACCTTAATTCGCTTCTACCCTGAAAGTTGTCCCGATAAATCGGGACCATGCGCCGGATTTGCCTGACACACACTCTCGGTCGAAGACATCAGACCACTAAGATGCTCGATCTACTACACTCCGTCATCCCATCGAAAAAAATGGAAGGGCCGGAATATTAACCGGCTGTCCATCGGCTGCAGCTTTCGCCATTGCCTTAGGACCGCCTAACCTTTGGCTGATTGTCATTGCCAAAGAAACCTTAGGTTTACGGAGTCCTGAATTCTCATCAGGATTGTGGTTACTCATGCCGACATTCTCACTTCCTTAAGCTCCATCCAAACTCACGTTATGAACTTCAATGCTTAAGAAACGCTCCCCTACCACTCACCCCAACCTTAGTTGGGATAAATTCGCGTTTTCGGTATTTGGTTTTAGCCCCGATACATTTTCGGCGCAATTTACCACCTTGATCCGAAGATCAAGATCGAATAGTGAGTTGTTACACACTCTTTAAAGGATGGCTACCTCTAAGCCAACCTACTAATTGTCTATGGTAAATTACTACCTTTGACAGCACTTAACCAAAATTTAGGGACCTTAAACTGCGATCTGGATTCGTTGCCTTTTGACCATGGAGCTTCGCCCCCATAGTCTAACTAGGCTATCATAACCTTAATGGTATTCGGAGTTTGATTGGTGAGCTGAGCTTTCGCCCTATACACACCATCCAGTGCTCTACCCCCATAAGGATAAATAGCCCGCTAGCCCTAAAGCTATTTCGGGGAGAACCAGCTATTCCCAGGCTCGATTAGCTTTTCACTCCTTACCACAACTCATCCCAGAGTATTGAACGGCTCACGGGTTCGGACCTCCACCCATATTTCTATGGGGTTCATCCTGGTCATGGCAAGCTCGCCTGGCTTCGGGTCTCATATCCACTACATTTTAATTAATCTTTTTATCCCGAAAACCGAGATAAAAAGAAGAATTAATGACGCGCTATTAACACTCGGTTTCCCTATGACTACTTTCGATTTACGAAATTAATCTAAGCAGTAGATATAAACTCGTCGGCTCATTCTTCAATAGGCACACCGTTATCCAGCACTCAGAAAACTGAGTGCTCGACTTCGATTGCTTGTAGGCAAAATGGTTTCAGGTTCTATTTCACTCCCCTCACAGGGGTACTTTTCACCTTTCCCTCACGGTACTTGTTCACTATCGATCACAGTAAGTATTTAGCCTTTCCGGTATAGTTCCGGATCCTTCCCTCAAGGTTATCTGTCCCCGAGGTAATTAAGAAAAGATACTAAATTCAATAATAATTTTCATCTACGGGACTTTCACCCTCTGTGGTTTATCTTTCCAGATAATTTAATTAATTATGATTTAAATTTTGAAAGCCGAAGCTTCCGCGCATCCACCTTATAACCCCAAATACTCAATAAATTGAATGCTTGGTTTAGGCTTCTCCTCTTTCACTCGCCGCTACTCAAGGAATCACAAATACATTTAGCTACTATTCAGTACTAAACAACAGTAGTAAAATGTATTTTATTGTTTTCTTTTCCTCTGGGTACTGAGATGTTTCACTTCCCCAGGTACGCCTCCTAATTATTAAAATCAGGATATTCCGATATTAATCGGAATGGGTTGCCCCATTCGGAAATCCCCGGATCAAAGGTTACTACGCACCTTCCCGAGGCTTATCGCAGCTACGCCGCGTCCTTCATCGCCTTACTGTGTCAAGGCATCCACCATCTGCCCTTAATACAACTTTCCCATCTTTAGTGAAAAGACAAACTAAAGACAGTCGTTTTCAAAGTTCAGTCATCTCTTGTGAACTCTCTGTCAGAAAATCTTGGATTAAAAAAGCCACCATGAAGTGGTGGCGTTAAAATACGTGTGTAATACACCTACCAACTTCTTTGTTTCTGAGAGTTTTCTTTAAAGATTTTCATATTTTATTCAGCCTTCTTATTATTGCAACTTTCTGATTATAAATCAAGAACGTTGCAATTAAAATAGAAGTATTTTAATTATAGTAAATATTTTTTAAAAGTCAACCCCTTATTGAGTTTTGTGTATAAAAAAATGCTGCTGCCCTTTAATATATAGCAAGCTATATACCTCAAGACAACAGCACTTCCATTATAGCAAAGAAAAATAATTTGTCAAGTCTTACTCTCCTCCTTCTAAATCTCCTTTCAACTTTGCCAATAATTCACGTGCTAAATCTTTTCCTCCTAAACCGAATGACAAACCTCCGGCTATTGCCATCATAGCCACAATTCCCGTAAAGAAGGTATTGATAATATAAGGAGCAACTTGTAATTGAGATAAAGCTGCTATGAGTCCAAATATAACAAATACCCAACGGGATACACCGCTTAGAAAGTGCTGATATTTTAATCCAGCTCCTGCGACAGAAGCGCGGACAAACTTAGCAAAATATTCTCCCAAAACAATAGCCGCTAAAAGAATCAAGATCGCGACTAAAACATTTGGAAGATAATTAACTATGCTTCTGATAAAATCACCAACAGCTGACAAATTCCAGATATTGCAAGCAGCCACTAAGAACGACAGGATAATTAACCACTTGACAATCTGACCTACAAAAAATCCTACGTCTAAACGAATGCCAGCTTTATCAGTAACTTGTTTAAATCCAACCTTTTCCAAAATTGGATCAATTTTTAAGAGATCAATCAATTTCTCTACTAATTGGGCAATACCATTACCAATTATTACACCTACAATAAAAACTATAAACCCTCCTATTAAAGTAGGTAAAAACAAAATGAATCCATTCCATAAATCAAACAAAGCAGTGGAACTAGCTTGAGCTATAGTATTAAACATATTTTTTATATTTTAAATTTTAGTTTTATCGACCTTTAATTTTTATACTTCTATTATATAAGATATAGCTTAGTCAAGCAAGGAGAAATTTTGAAGTCCACCACGTTTAACGTGGTGGACCACGTCTAACGTGGTGGACCCGATCGGACTCGAACCGACAACCTCCTGTATGCAACACAGGCGCTCTACCAATTAAGCTACGGGCCCGATGGAGGAAAATTGTGGGCGACACAAGGATCGAACTTGTGACCTCGTCTTTATCAGAGACGCGCTCTACCACTGAGCTAGTCGCCCGTAAAAACTATTTATCTTGCAAAAACAACCTTTCTGCTTCAGAAATATCAAAATGTATTGAAGAGTTTTCCGGAGCAATTGGCTTTAATACAAAATTAATATTTTTTATTAAAAAAGTCAAACTAAAAACTATCAGAAAACCGCAAGCAATAATAATTACTAACCCTCCAGCCAAAAAAAATAAATTTTTCTTTTTTAAGTTTTGGTAAATCTTTTTAAACATATTTAGATTCTCAACGAAGATAAACTCTTCCTAAAATTTTTACACTATAATAAAATTTGCCTCCGCCAGAACTGGTTTGGCTTAATTCTATTTGGTCCACGCGAATTGTATAATTTAATTTCTGCAAACCATCCATCCATTTTAAAACATTGTTTTTCTCTCCTGTAAGAATTAAATTGAAACTATAACTCTTTGGCTCTTGTTCAGTTGCTTCGTTTAACAGTCCGAATCGAAAGCTTAAATTTAGATCATTTTGACTGGCTAAATTTTTCAAAACTTCTTCTAGGTTAACCATTTCTGTTTCAGTTGGCAAAGCTTCTGTCAATTTTCCAAAATACGGCAAGGATTTTGTATGTTCTTGTTCTAATACATAAATCCTGTTTAGAATTGACGCTCGGGAAGCAAGTTCCTGCCTGTAGGAATTAATCTTTACTACTCTTTTCGAAACATCATCGTAAAAATAATAAAATAATCCACCAAGGACTAAAATGATAGATAGGGAAATGCTTAGAATTAAAATTAATCTCTTTTTGAAATCTCCCATTAGATTTAGTATATCTCAACATTAAGGAAAAAACAATAAAAATGACAGAATAATAATGCTGTGATATAATTTATATATGATGCCCCACCATGAAGAAAAGATTTATTTGAATGCCCTTAACGTAGCTTTTAAAAATAACTTCCTTAAGTTATTTCCTCTTTTATCTTCCAGCCAAACTTTTAAAAGCGCTTGGGAAAAATTAAGCGTTAGCCAAAAAGAAGATATTGATCCTTATAAAGAATGGCAAGAAATAGAAGAACAAAAGATTGGTTTTATTATTTCTTCGGATAATAAATATCCGGACTTATTAAAAGAAATATCTTATTCTCCTTCATCTTTTTATATTAAAGGAGAAATTCCTGAAGAAGCGCCGCGTATAGCCATTGTTGGAACAAGAAAAATAAGCGCGTACGGAAAATTGGTTACAGAAAAATTAGTACAAGAATTAACGCGTCATAATTTTATTATCGTAAGCGGTCTAGCTTATGGCGTTGATACTATAGCCCATAAATCTGCTTTAGAAAACCAAGGAAAAACAATCGCTGTTTTAGGATCAGGATTAAACAATATCTATCCTTATAGCAATAAAAGATTATCCAAAGAAATAGCCAAACATGGCGCGATAATTACTGAATATCCTTTAGAAGCTCCTGCTTTAAGGCGTTACTTTCCTTGGCGCAATAGAATAATCAGCGGTCTTTCTTTGGCTACTGTGGTAATAGAGGCTCCGGAGAAAAGCGGTGCTTTAATCACTGCGCAATTTGCATTAGAACAAAACAGAGAGGTTTTTGCTATTCCCGGCTCAATATTCAATAAGAACTCTATTGGAACCAATAATTTGATTAAGCAAGGGGCAAAGTTAGTTTCCCAAATTGAAGATATTTTTGAAGAATTAAATATTCAATATACTTTACCAATAATAAAAGACTCTCCAAGCTTAAAATTTGACAATAAACAAGAAGAAAAAATTTACCAACTTCTGCCTAAGGAAAATTCTCTTGCTATTGACAAAATTATAGAAATCTCTAATCTTTCCCCTAAAGAGACTCTTGTTATTCTCACTACTTTAGAATTAAAAGAGTTTATTAAAAATACAGATGGAGGAAACTACATTAAAAACAAATAATATGAAACTGGTTATTGTTGAATCACCCACAAAAGCAAAAAATATTTCCCATTTCTTGGGAAAGGGTTATAAAGTTGTTGCTTGTTATGGGCATATTCGTGATCTTCCTAAATCTAAATTAGGAATTGATATAGAAAATAATTTTGCTCCGCATTATATTATTCCGGTAAGAGCAAGAAAAAAAGTAAATGAGCTCAAGAAACTCGCTAAAAAAAGCGATCAAATAATATTAGCGCCGGATGAAGATAGAGAAGGAGAAGCTATTGCGTTTCACTTAACCAAAGCCCTTGAGATTGAAGGAAAAAAATTTGAAAGGATTGCTTTTCATGAAATTACCAAACCAGCTATAGAAAACGCTATTAAAAATCCGCGCAATATTAATTTAGACTTAGTAAACGCTCAACAAACAAGGAGAATATTAGACCGTTTGGTAGGATATGAATTATCACCGTTTTTATGGAAAAAAATATTTAGGGGATTATCTGCCGGCAGAGTGCAATCACCTGCTTTGAGATTAATTGTTGAAAGGGAAAAAGAAAGAGAATCTTTTAAAGAAGAAAAATATTATAGTATTTCCGCAATATTAGAAAAACAAGAAAACAATAATGAATTTGAATTTGATTTACATAAAATTAACAATAAACCTCTTCCTAAGCCAGGCATTAAATCAGAAAAAGAAGTACGCAAAATTAAAAAAGATTTAGAAAAAAGAGATGCTTATGTTTTGGACATAGAAACAAAAAAAGTAAAACGCCATTCTGCCGCTCCATTTACTACAAGCACTTTACAACAATCCTCGTGGCAATTACTTCACTTTTCCGCTAAAAAAACAATGTATTTAGCGCAATCGCTTTATGAAGGAAAAAATTTAGGAAAAGGGCCTGTGGGGTTAATTACCTATATGAGAACCGATTCTACAAATCTTTCTCCAATAGCGCTCAAAGCCGCCCATGACTTTTTAGAAATAAACTTAGGAAAAGAATATACCTTACCCCAAGCGCAAATCTTTAAAAAACGTTCCCGTTTAGCCCAAGAAGCTCATGAAGCCATTCGTTGCACAGATCCGTTTTATACGCCAGAAAAAATAAAAGAATATTTAACAAAAGACGAATTGTCTTTATACACTCTTATTTGGGCAAGATTCTTAGCAGGCCAAATGCCTTCTGCGATTTTAGAAAAAACTTCAATTTCTGTTGAATGCCAAGGCAAACAAGATAAATATTTGTTTAAAAATAATCTTTACAATTTAGATTTTGATGGATTTTTCCGTATTTATCCTTATTCTAAACCATCAGATCTGCAAAAAAAACCGCATTTAAATCCTCAGGAAAAACTAAAAGTTAAAAAAATCACTCCAAAAGAACATCTAACACAACCACCTCCACGCTACAATGACGCTTCTTTAGTAAAAATATTGGAAAGTTTTGGCATTGGACGGCCTTCAACTTACACGCCCATCATATCTGTATTAGAATATAGGGGTTATGTTATGAGAGACAAAAGCAAATCTTTTATACCTACAGAAATTGGAGTTCTGGTAAATAATGTTTTAGTAAAACACTTTCCAGATATTGTGGATTATAAGTTCACTTCTCAAATTGAGGAAAAATTAGATGATATTGCCGAAGGAAAATTAGACTGGGTAAATATGGTTGGCGAGTTTTATAAACCATTTAAGGATAACTTAGAAAGAAAATATGTAGAAGTCTCTAAAGAAGACCTATCGCCAGTTGTTGAAACAAAAGAAAAATGCCCAAAGTGTGGAAATAATCTAGTTTTAAAATTGGGAAGATTTGGCAAATTTCTTGCCTGCTCTGATTGGCCTAAGTGCTCCTTTACTAAATCTATCAATAATGAATTCTCTATGAAATGTCCACAGTGTAAAACTGGAAATATAATAATGAAAAGAAATAAAAGAAGACAAATGTTTTATGCATGCTCGCATTGGCCTGAATGTGATTTTGCTTCTTCTTATAAACCTACAGGGAAAAATTGTCCTAAATGCAGTAAACCTCTTGTGGAAACAAAAACTAAAATAAAATGCTCTAATCGTAATTGCAATTATGAAGTCCCTAAAGCAGAAAATAATTCAAAATCTTGAGAATTCTACAAATGAAAGAGAAATAGATTTATTAGAAAAAGCCTTTGAATTTGCTGAAAAATCACATTCTGAACAGAAAAGAAAATCAGGAGAACCATTTGTAAATCATCCTTTGCGAGTAGCTCTAACCATTAGCCAGATGAAATTAGGTATCAACGCTGTGATTGCCAGTGTGCTTCATGATGTTGTTGAGGATTGTGAAATCCCTCTCTCTGAAATTAAATCCCAGTTTAATGACGAAGTATTCTTTTTAGTTAACGGATTAACAAAGGTTAATAAAATTAAATACAAAGAAGACGACGACACAGAAAAAGAAAATTTTAGGAATATGATTTTGGCCATGGCAAAAGATTTAAGGATTATTCTTATTAAATTAGCTGACAGATTGGATAATATGAAAACTTTGTGGCCACTGGAACCAAAAAAGAGAAGAAAAAAATCATTAGAAACTTTGGAAATTCTTGCCCCATTAGCTTACCGTTTGGGAATGTCAGATATTGGGGCTCAATTAGAAGATTTGGCTTTTCCATATGTATATGAAGAAGAATATAAGTTAACCAAAAAAATAATAGGAAAAAGAAGTGAGGAATTAAAAAATTATCTTCAAGAATTAGTTCCCTTGGTGCAAAAAGAACTAAAAGAAAATAATTTAAATCCTGAAAAAATACAATTCCGAACTAAGCACCTATATAGTATCTGGCGCAAACTGCAAAAAGAAGATATGGACATTAAAAGAATCTATGATTTGGTGGCAATGAGAATTATTATGCCTAATTTAGAAGGATGCTATGGCGCTTTAGGGATTATTCATCAAATGTGGAAACCTGTTCCAGGCCGTTTTAAAGATTATATTGCTCTTCCAAAGCCTAATGGATACCAAAGCCTTCACACTACTGTTTTTGCAAAAAACGGAAAAATAGTAGAAATCCAAATTAGAACGCCGCAAATGGATGAAGAAGCAGAGTGGGGTATTGCTGCACATTGGATTTATGGATCTCAGAAAGATGATAAAAAATATAAAAAAAGGAAAAAATTCAATCCTCCTAAAAACTTCTATTGGATAAATCAGTTGAGAGAGTGGCAAAAGAAATTTTATAGTTCCGAAGAATTTCTAAATTCTTTAAAAGTTGATTTTTTCAAAGACAGAATCTTTGTCTTAACGCCTAAAGGAGATATTATTGATCTTCCTGATGGAGCTACCACTATTGATTTTGCCTATCAAATCCATACAGATGTGGGCAATCAAGCTGCTGGAGCTAAGGTTAACGACAAATTGGTGTCATTAGATTATAAATTACAATCAGGAGAAGTAATAGAAATAATAACTAAAAAAAGAAAGTTACCATCTTCCTCATGGTTAGAATTTGTTAAAATGAGTGAAACCCGAAAGAAAATTCAAGACGCGCTAAAGGGGAAAGATTCTATTTAAAATTTTACTTAAATCTTCTTGTGAGAAAAACTTGATTTCAATCGCGCCTTGTCCGCCTTTTTTCTTGATTAAAACTGGGGTTTGTAAAAAATCTTCCAATTTTTCTTTTACTTCCAGGTCCTCTGGATCCAAAGAAACATTTCGCCTTCTAGACAATGTTTCTTTTTTATTATTACTAAGATTATTTTGTAAATAGTGCTGTGCTAATTCTAAAGATTCCCTCCCAGAAAGACTCTTTGACAAAATCTCCTGTAAAAATAACCTTCTCTTTTCAGGATTACTAAAAAGAAGAATCGCTCGGGCATGACCTTCATTAATTTTCCCCTGCTCTAACGCATTTTGAGCTTCATAGGATAATTGTAGTAAACGCAAAGTATTCGCAATTACTTCTCTACTCTTTCCAATCCTTCCTGCCAAATCCTGTTGAGTAAGACCAAATTCTTTGATTAACCGCGCAAATGCTTTAGCTTTAGATATTGGAGTTAAATCTTCACGCTGAATATTTTCTATTAAAGATAATTCCAGTTTTTTTCGTTCTTCCATCGGTTTCCTAATAATTACCGGAACTGTTGGTAATCCCAACATTTTTGAAGCTAATAATCTTCTCTCTCCTGAAATTAATTGATACTCAACATCTGCGCCATGTTCTGTCTCTTTTTCTTCTCTGATAACTATTAAAGGCTCTAAAATACCATGCTCCCGAATAGAATCAGCTAATTCTTTTATTGTTTCATCAGGGAAAACCTTTCGTGGTTGTTGGGGATTAGGCTTAATTTTATCCACTTCAATATAGAAAACTTTATCTTCCAAAAGATAAGAAGACAAAACAGGTTTATCTTCAAGAATAGGCTTGTCTTGAACTATCTCAGGTATTGTTTCCTGCAAACCTAATCTATTGTCTGGTATTGTATCTTCTTTTGTATGCGTTTGTTGAAAATCCTCTTGAAAGTCTTTTTTTATCTTCTCGCTAATCTTTTCTTCCAAAGCGCCCTCGCTTGGCTCCACAATATCAATATTATCAGTCAATGGATATTGCGGCTGGTTATTTTTAGGAGGAATTAAAGCGTTAATGCCTTGCCCTAAAGAGTTTTGTTCATCCATAGTTTATTAAAAATGTTCAAGTTTTTTAATTAGTTCTTGGGCTAATTGCTTATAAGCTCTGGCTCCTTCAGAATTAGGATTATATTGAAGAATAGATTGTCCAAAGCTTGGAGCTTCAGCCAAACTAACATTCCTTGGAATTATTGTATCAAAAACATATCCTGGAAAATTTCTTCTAATATGTTTAAGAACCATTCTATCTAATTTATTCCTTCTATCATATAAAGTCAAAACTGCGCCTAATATTTTTAAATCTTTTTCTAAGTTTCTCCTTATCAAATCAATTGTTGTGATAAGCTGAGATAATCCTTCCAAAGCATAATATTCTGTTTGTAATGGAATTAAAACTTGATCAGCAGCTACTAAACCATTAATTGTCAGCACGCCTAATGAGGGAGGTAAGTCTATTAAAATATAATCGTAATATTCCTTTATTGAAGAAAGAATTTGATATAATCTGAATTCCTTGTTTGTAAAACGATTTAATTCCACTTGAGCGCCAATCAGATCTGGCGAAGCAGGAAGAATATTCAAACCAAAAATTGATGTCTTATAAATTGTTTCTTTTGGAGAATAATCAGAAATCAAATTGTTATAAACTGTTTTTTGTAATTTTTTATAATCAAAACCTAAACCAGAAGTAGCATTGGCTTGAGCATCAAAATCAACCACCAATGTCTTTTTTCCAAGAGCGGACAGATAAGCGCCCAAATTCATGGCTGTGGTAGTTTTTCCTACTCCCCCTTTTTGATTACAAATCGCAATAATTTCTGCCATTAGTATTATTATATCAAAGTTGAGGTATTTAATAAACTTCTGCCCTTGAATTTTATGCATCAAATAATGTATACTGATTTTATGCCTGGGTGGCGGAATTGGTTTACGCGCAGTACTCAAAATGCTGTGGCCTTTGGGTCATGTGGGTTCGAGTCCCACCCCAGGCACATATCAAATAATTAAATAATTATGTATCCTATTTTATTTAGAGTCGGTAATTTTTCAATAGAATCGTACTGGGTTTTTATGATTTTAGGATTTATTATAGGCGGAATTATTGTTTATTTAGAAACAAGGAGTAAAAATTTAAATCCGCATAAAGCCAGAAATCTAATCCTTATTACAATTATTAGCGCGTTTATTGGTTCTCGGCTTGGTTATGTTCTCTTAAATTTCAATTCTTACCAAAAAGATTTATTGAAAATATTTCAATTCTGGAAAGATGGATTCAGCTGGCAAGGAGGATTCATCGTAGCTTTTTTAATAACTTTCTTCTTAGTATTAAAAAATAATAAAAAAAATTTGGGAAAGTGGTGTGATTCTTATATTTTGGGAATTCTTATAGGGCATTCTATTGGACGAATCGGCTGTTTTTTGAATGGATGTTGCTATGGCATTACCACAAATGTTCCTTGGGCAATAAAATTTCCAAGTTTAGGAGATAATTTATTGCGACATCCAACTCAGCTTTATGAAGCTTTCTCGTATTTTTTAATTTTTTTATTATTATATTTCTACTCCAAAAAAATAAAATTAAAAAATGGTTCCTTGTTTTTTATAGGAACCATTTTTCATTCTCTCGCCAGATTTATAACAGAGTATTTTCGTTATCATAGAGATTTTATTTATCAAGAAAAAATATGGTATTTCACATTTACTCATGCTCAATTAACCGCTTTAATCATTATTACTATAAGCCTTTTAATTCTCTCCAAAATTAATTCCAGAAGAAAGTTTGTTAATAACTACTAAGAAAGATTCCAACCAAAAAATGAGATAAACAAGGAGCAATCAGGCTTCTTGTTTTCTGAAAAGATAAACCCCAAAGTAAACCAACCGAAAATACCTTTAACAATGAAATGGGTGTCACCCATCCCGGATAAAAACGAACAGTAATATGCCATAAAGAAAAAAGAAAAGAAGCAAGGATTAACCCTAAAAAATTACCATATACTTTTTCTAAATTCTTCTGAAGATATCCTCTAAAAAAAATCTCTTGAGAAAACGCTAAAAAGGCCCAATATGCCATCCCAAAAACCAAGCTATTAAAAACAGCCAATGGTTTATCTCGAAAAAACCATAGATCTAAAATTACTATTATTAAACCAATACCTATTCCCCAACCAATTGCTAATGGCCAATTCTTTAGAGTAAATCCTATTTCTGAAAGATTTTTTTTCTTTTTTAAGGTAATAAAAATTGGATAAAAGATCAAGCACAATAAAGGGATTGCTCCGATGCCCCATTGAATAAAAATATTAGAAAATAAACTAAGCCTACCAAAAATAAACCAAGAAATAACAAAAATAAATATAAAAGCAAAAACATCAATACTTTTCATAAAAATAGTATAACATAATTAAAAAATACGGAGGTCTAACCTCCGTATTTTTTAATATATCAACGAATTCTATGAGTTTCAATGTATTTCTATCTCCAGATTCCCCTTAAGAATCCTGGCAAGATAGGAATGATTTCTCTCCACCATGGAAGATTGAGAACTTCAAAGAAGTGTCCGTATACTACCGACACGCCCATTGCCAACATCTATATTGTGGTGTAGGAGGAGGTTCATATGATGGTGAAGAAGGAGGTTTAGGTGTGCCTGGCACAGAAGGAGGTTTAGGTTTAAATGATGGTGGAGGTGGAGGAGGTGGAGGAGGTGGAGTAGGTTCACAAGCAGCATCTACAAATGAAAATAATGATCCGCGTAACACAGGAATGATTTCTCTCCACCATGGGAGATTGAGAGCTTCAAGATTAACAGTTACTTGTTTTTGATCTCTACCTCCTTGTTTATAACATGTAAGAGTATAGGTATAGGCCCCTGATTGTTCAAGTGTGAATTTATGTTCATCAGATCCAATACCAATGTTATTTTCTTTCCAAACACATTCTGGATAAGGGCTACATGTCACATCACAATCCACACACCAATCACTTGCTGACCATTTTCCTGTTATTGAATAACCAACCCATGCTCTTTTTGGAAATTCAAAGTAATTAATCATACAAGGTGGTTCTACACAAGCACTTTGACAACTACTTAAAGAAGAATATGGTCCACTAGAATTTTGATAACATGTCCATGAAGACCGATTACAAGAATATTTAGGTGGTGGAGGAGGAGGTGAAGGTGTTCCCCCGCTAGATGGTGTTCCTCCGCCAGTATCGCTACTACCTCCGCATGTATTAGCGCAAGGAGTATGCGAATATCTTAGTACACAACGACAGACCTGTTGGGGTTGAACAGGAGGTTGAATAGGAGGTAGTGAAGGTGTCCAGTCAATATCATTAGAAGGAGGTGGAGGAGGTGGAATTTCATCTTCGTCCTCATCATCTGGTTTAATTGGATCTGGTTTAATTGGGGTAGGGGTGGGTTCTTCCTCATTTATTGGTTCTATATGTGTCACTATCCATCCTCCTGGTGGTGGATTTGTAATGTCAGGATCAGGGGGTGCAGGTGGGACATATCCTATATAATATTCGTAGTTGCCCTCCTCAAGTGGTCCTTCTACGGGGTCCTCTACAGGTAATCCTTCGCCCGAAGCAACAGGAGGAGCCTCCTCTTCATCAGGAGGAGTCTCTTCAGCTGGTGGTTCTTCATATTCCTCTTTATAATCATCTATTACGCTTTGAGCCCATTCAGATAACTGAGCATTAGTTTTTATTGGATAAACAACAAAAACTATAGAAAAACATAATAGAATGGTTAATACAATATTATTTGTTTTATTCATAGATTTTAATAATTAATATTATTAATATATATTTTTAAGGAATAATTAGTTTTTCCATTTGCCAGATAATAGGGTAATCATTTAATATATCTTTCATTTCAGAAAATGATTGTTTATTTAAAACTTCAGATACTGTCTGCTCATCAACAAGATATTCTTTAATACTTAAAGATTTTTTATAAGGAACAAAACCAAGAAAAATCATAGCAGGAGTTTTATCCATCTCAATTCCTGAACAGGAAACATTTCCTTCGTCAAAAAACAAATCATACTTTGATTCTAATTGCAAAATAAGAGGATCTACCAAAGAAGGTTCAGAAATACTGCAAAAATATAATTCCTCTTCTTCTAAAAGGGTAGGATTATACTCTCTAACCACATCTTTGAAATCAACTGAGATACCTATGTAGCAATCGGGTTTGAAAGAGGTAATTGAGTCTAGAGGTAAAATTGAAGGAATATAGTTACTAACTAACAGTGTATTATCCTTTAATACTAACTTCCTCAATTCTCGTCCTATTGTACAAACAACCTCTTTTATCTTCTTATTTTTTAATTCTTCTATATCTGAAAATACTCCATTTTTACAGAAACTAATAAAATCTGAGAGTTCATTAAAGCTCGCAGGAAAATCTTGAGAGAGACTAAAAGCATCTTGTTTCGCATCAGGAATAAGAGAATCTAAGGATTGATTAAGGATCGCAGGATAATTTTGAGAGAGACTAAAAGCATCTTGTTCTGCCTTTTCCTTATAATAAGTGATTGCTCCTATAATAACTACGAATGAAAGAATTAATGTTCCAAAAATAATAATATATTTTCTATTATTCATATGTTTGAATTAATTACTTTATATGCTTTATATATTAATAATAACTCTTATATAAGGAATGTCAAGTAAAACAAAAAGGGAGGAAATAATATCCTCCCCTTGCCCATTAACGGGTTAATTTCTATAAAATAAGTATTTTAGTCTTTTCTTCGTTAAAAAACAACTGTCGTTTCTTCTTCAATCCATGGAAGTTTTTCCTTTATTAGAAATTCCTTAAACAGCGGTAAAGCTACACCAATAAAAAAATTTTTCTTTTTGTCACTTTCAGTTACTACTAATTGCGGCAAAATCTCTATATTTTCTTTCGTTAGTCGATTAGATTGATCTACAAACCAATCTTTATACTTCGTAAATATGGCTTTTTTGTTTTTCAAAGCAACTGTCCATTTTTTGAAAAATTGAAGTAATCCATCTTTTTTTCCGTAAGATCTAATGACTACTTTTTTTCCTTTCTCTAGAGGAAAAACCGCTATGGCAATTTCAGCTGTAGCAAGGGCGTCTTCAATCCCCTTAACCTTATTACTTATTGGCGCTGGAGAAAAAAGGATAATCGATGCCCTTTCTTTATCATTCTTCTTAAAAGCTAAACGAGTTAACAGAAACAATACATTCGTGGCTGCCGGTTGGTTTTTTACTTTAATAGTAATAGTACGCCATCGTTCTTGTTCTTCTGCCCAAAACCAAAATCGCGTTCCACTAACTGGCGGGGTACTTATAATTTTAAAACTTTCTTCACTATAAACCCAATCTTCATTATCCCACGGCGGTAACGATTCGTCCCATTTCTTCCAAGATCCAAATGCTGCCTTTGCTAAAACAACATCAGTAGCAACAATACTCACACATACAACTAATATCAACAAAATCAATATTAATCTTTTCATCCTAATTCACTCCTTTCTTTTTTTTATTTTTAAAGGTGCAACTCAATCTTCTCCAAAACTACCCATATTATACACCCCCTTCCTATTCTTGTCAAGTATAGATATTCGTGATATGCAGAAAATTAATATTTTGTTGTTATGGAAAGAATTTCTTCTAAGCTAACTGCTCCTTCTAAAACCTTCATTATGCCGTCCTGCTGTAAAGTAATCATCCCCTGCCTTTTCGCTTCGGCTAATAATTTTTCTTGCGATGGTTGGGATAAAATGATTTGCTCCAGCTCAAAAGTCATCTTCATTATTTCAAAAATCCCAATTCTTCCCAAATAACCTTTTTTATTGCAAGTATCGCATCCCTTGGATTTATAAATAGAATAAGGCCTGTGAAAAGACAATTTTTCTCTTTCTTCTTTTGACAAAGAGACAAGAACTTCTTCAATAATCTGCTGCTCTTTTTCCGAAGCCACTACTCTTTCTTTGCAATCGGGACATAACCTTCTTGCTAATCGCTGGGCAATCATTAAATTTAAAGAAGGAGGAATTAAAAATGAATCTATGCCTAAATCCATCAAGCGCGGAATAACGCCAATAGCATTATTTGTATGCAAAGTTGATAAAACCAAATGGCCTGTTAAAGCAGAATGAGTAGCTAATTCTGCTGTTTCATTATCTCGAATTTCTCCAACCATTATAATATCTGGGTCTTGCCTGACCATATGGCGCAACCCGCGCGCAAAAGTATATCCAATTTCAGGAAGAACCTGGGACTGATTAATTCCTTCCATTGTATATTCAACAGGATCTTCCAAACTAACAATGTTTACTTTATCTTGATTCAATATTTGCATAATCGCGTATAAAGTAGTTGTTTTTCCTGAACCTGTAGGTCCTGTAATTAAAATCATTCCATATGGTTTAAACATTTCATTTTGAAGAATCTCCAAATTTCTTCCTTCTAAACCTAATTCATGAATGCTTTTTAATCCAGAAGTCGGATCCAAAATTCTAATTGCTATTTTTTCTCCTAAGGCAGTTGGAAAAGTAGATACTCTAAAATCTATTTCTTTATCATCTATGACAGTGAAAAAACGCCCATCTTGCGGCAAGCGTGTTTCATCTATCTTTAAATTAGTCATTATTTTCACACGAGTGATAATGGCCTGGTGAACTGCCAAGGGCAAACTTAATGTGTTGGAAAGATTGCCATCAACACGAAAACGCACCCTTAATTTACTACGTTCAGGTTCAATATGTATATCAGAAGCCCGTGAACGAACAGCATATTTTAATATTGAGGCAAAAAGTTTAATAATTGGCGCTTCTTCAGCAATAGCCCCAACAGTAGATTCTAAATCCACTAACATAAAAGGGGATTTCTTTTTTTTCACACCACTAAATCTTTTTTGAAAATCCTGCAAAAGCTTATCAAATTCTTTAACAAATGTTTGGTATTGCTTTAGAATATTTTTAAAATCAGAAGGAATAATGATTGAAACCCTTATTTTTAAACCTAAGCGCTCAACTATAAACTTTACAGCCTTTTGCGCCTTTGTATCATCAGGATAAACCATTCCAACATCTAAAACATCTTTCTCCTTATTAAAAGCAATAAATCCATAATGCCGGGCAGTATCTTCGGAAATCAAATTTAAAACATTTTGAGGAATAATTTCAGTTTTAGAAAATATTTTTACTGGTAATTTAAAAAGCTCGCTTTTAATCTGCGAGAGTTTTTTCTCATCAACTAAATTTTTCTCATAAATTATGTCCTCAACTCTTTTCTCCAGGCTTTTTGCTTCCTGTAAAAGCGTGTAAGCATCTGTTTGTTTTATCAGCCCTTTTTGAATAAGAGCAGAAAGAAAAAGTTCTTCTTGAATCATAGTAATAAATGCGATACCAATATACTAATGCATACGAATTATACTAATTAATTTCTATTCGTATCATTAGCATTAATTCGTATATTAGCATCGATATGTTAGAAGGATTTAAAAGGATTGGCACGGCCTAAATCGGGAATATCCAATGGCCAAGTAATATGCGGGCTTAATGTTTGAAAAACAGGATGATTTGAAATTATTCCAATATCCAATTTGGCTTCAATTAATTCTTGCGAAGAAGGAGGAAGTAAATCTTCAATATCTGGTTTTTGAAAGATTTCTCCAGGCTTAAAAAAACCCCAACCTATCCAGCCAATTAAAAATAAAACTAAAATTATTAAGAGATATAATAAAATATTATTCTTTTTTTGTTTTTTAATTTCAATCGCCATAAGATAAAAAGTATGTTACTAAAGTAATATTATATTCTAAAATATCTGATACTTTACCTTTTGAGGAAATACTTGATTTAATATCAGACTCAGTAATGTCAATAATACGCAGTTCTTTTTCAACTTCTTCAATCCATTCTTTAGCACTCTCATAGGTTGCAGAAAATCTTGTTTTAATTTCTAAATGATTTTGGCTATCTTTAGTGACCTCACGAAAACTTAAACTATTCAAAGAAATACCAGTTTTTTTAGAAATCATATCCAGAACAGCTAACACCTGAGCTGTTTGCGGATTGTCAGGTAAGGCCAAGTTAATACTTTCTACCTGATCTCCTAAATTCAAATAACTTTGGATTAAAGACTCTGACTTGGTTTTATGTTCCTGTAAAAGTTTTATGTTTTCTTCTGTTTCTTTTATCTCCAACGTTAATTCTTTTGTCTTGTCAAAGGATGGTTTAATAAAGCGAGCAAGTAAAAAAATAGTTGCCGCTATTAATAAAGTAATTGATAAAATGGAAAGATTTTGTTTAGTAGTCTCCGTCATCTTGTTGATATTTTAATAAACTTGGTTGAATAAAAACATACAAAGAAAAAGCAATATTTTTATTCTTATCAATTTTCATATCCTTTACTGCCACTGCTTTAATTTTGTCTGGAGTATTTACTAATCCGCTTACAGCTTCACTAAATACCTCTTGATTTTTAGCCACACCTTCTAAAGTCAACATATTTGTATCTGTTGAAAAATCCAGATTAGTATAATAAATTTGAGGGTGAGTTAATTCTTCTAAGACTAGCAGTACTTTAGAAAAATATGTATGGTTAGTTAGCAGTTTGCTTAAGCTATTTAATTTTTTTTCAAAAAGAATAGCTTCTTGCTCTTTTTCCAAAGGAAAATTAGATCTTAAATTTTGAAATTCTTCCTCCAGAACGGCCAATTGCGCATCTTTATTTTTATTCCAATAATCTAATCCAAAATAAACCCCCGCAGCAATAAGAAAAACTACTAAAACAAATATCAAAAGCCCCTTTGGCCAAGTGGGAGGAAGTTCTTTTGGTTTTAGAGATCCTAAATCAAGATTCCGCATGTTTTATATATTTTACCTTTTTTTAAAAAATCAAGCAAGTGATTTAAATATCTTTAAATACTACAGCGCAAGCACTGGTTAAACTTGGGCCAATATCCTTCATAACTGGAGAAAGATTTGGATTATAAGAAATCAATCCCCAAGAAAAAGGATCACCTTTAATAACAGGCAAAGCCAATTGTTTAGAATAATAATCTTCCAATCCCTGAAGATTCGCGCCTCCACCAGTTAAAATTACTTTCTCCGCTTTCTTCTTAGTTCTTAAAAAGTAATTATTAATAGCTTTTTCTGTTTCTCTTTTTATAACATCTAATAATGGCATTAAAAGATTTGTAATTTTAACTTCCCCGCGCGCCTGAATATTCAAACCATATGCCCTTTTTAATTCCTCGGCTCTGAAAGGATTAATCCCCAACCCACTACTAATAACTTGGGTAAAATCTCCGCCAGCAGTATCTACATTATGGCTTGTTCTCAATGCCCCCTTGTCCATTATATTAATAGACGTACTTCTTCCTCCAATATCCACTAAAGCCACTACGCCCTTTTCTTTTTTGCCTAATAAGCGAGCAATGGCCACGGTTTCTAATTCCAAACCTTTTAAATTAATTTTAGCCAGTTCTGCACTTTGGATATATCTTTTAACAATATCGGTTGGTACAGCCATTAAAAGAACAAAAATTTTACCACTTGTTCTTTCTATAATTTGCCAATCTAAAGTTGTTTCCTGTAATGGCATGGGGATATACTGTCCTGCTTGAAAGTTTACTGCTTTGGTAAGTTCTTTATCTGGCATTTCTGGAAGTTCCATAATTGAAACAAACCCAGAAAAACTTGGTAAAGCCATATAGGTTTTCCGATTCTTCGTTTTTGATTTCTCTATCAATTGCTTCAAAAGCAAAGCAGTGCTTTCTTCTAATAATTTAAAACTATTAGTTTGAATAGCGTCATTGATCCTTTCCAAATGTCCATACTTTTCCAAAATTCCATAATTGGTCAATTCTATCTTTTGTCTGGTTTTTCGCAATTCCACTAATTTAATTGAAGTGGTTCCAATGTCTATGCCTAAAAAAATATTCTGTTTAAAAAAATTGAAAACCATATATTAAATAAAAATCAAAAGTCAAAGATTAAAGCTTAAAAATACAAAATATGATACACTAATATTATATACTATAATATTTGATATGCCAACAAATAGCAATAAACAATAGAACAATTTAACAATTTATATCTTTGATGCCCCACCACGTCAAACGCGGTGATAGCCCCGTTAAACGGGGACACCGTTTTTTAAAATTACTTTTAGATACTTTTTTCCCTTGGCAATGTGTTTCTTGTAAAAAAGAAGTCCATTTTTCTTACCCGCTTTGTAAAAAATGCCAAAAGAATATCCCAATTAACTATTCTTTCATTTGCCCCATCTGTAAGAAAAGAATAACTAATTTTTCTAAACGCTCTTGTTTTTGTAAAACCCATTTATTCGCTTTGGGCGTAGTTTCTTTTTATAAAAATTCAATCATCAGAAAAACTATTCATCTTTTTAAATATCAGCCAATTATTTCATTGCAAAAACCTCTGGCTGATTTAATGATAAGATTTTTAAAAGAAACCAACTTTTTTTCTGAAATGAATAAAAAGAATATATTACTAATTCCTATCCCATTACATACAAGGAAAAGAAGGCAAAGAGGATTTAATCAATCAGAATTATTGGCAAAAGTTGTTGCTTCTCATTTTTCTCTGAATTTTCATCCTAAAATTCTTCTCAGAATTAAAAATAATCCACCACAGGCAAAAATCAATAATTTTATTGAAAGAGAAAAAAATACCAAAGATGTTTTTCAAATTTCTATTTCTAATCTAAATCTAATTAAAAATAAATGGATAATTTTAATTGACGATGTTTATACTTCTGGAGCAACAATGCAGGAAGCGGCAAAAATCTTAAAAAAGAATGGTGCGAAAAAGGTAATTGGTTTAGTTCTAGCAAGAGGATAAATACTTGGCGGAGGAGGTGGGATTCGAACCCACGATCCCGCTAAGCAGGAAACAGCTTTTCGAGAGCCGCGCTTTAAACCACTCAGCCACTCCTCCGGGTAAAATTTTCTAATTAAATACAATTTTTTTAATTTTCTCAGTCATTGCCAAAGGATCTTGATGCTGAAAGACATTACGTCCTACAGCTACTCCTGCTGCTCCGGCTTTTATAACTGATTCAATTATTTTTAAAATCTCCTTGCCTTCTATTTTTGGCCCTCCAGATAAAATAACTTTTGTTTTTCCAGCCGCTTGTATTATTTTTCTAAATGTTTGTTCAGAACCAAAATATTTTATTTTTATCATATCAGCGCCTAATTCTAATCCAATTCTGGCAGCGTAAGCTGTTATTTCAGGAGAAGTTTCATCTTCTACTGCAGATCCTCTTGGATATATCCAAGCAATTGCCGCCATCTTTAATTGATGAGCTTGTTCCTGGATTTTTCCAAAATCAGCAAGCATTTTTTCTTCTTGTTTACTGCCTAAATAAATAGTATAACCCACAGCTTTAGCTCCCAATCTTTTCGCACAATCTACTGAACAATTAATTGAAGAATAAGGATCAGCAATTTTGGGAATATTAGTTTTGCCATTAACTTTCAAAATGAGAGGAATTTTTTTCTGGTATTTAGTGCCTGTATAATACTTTTCCGCAATTCCTTTTTGTAAAATAATTCCTGTATATTCTCCTTTTACTGCTAAATCTAAAATATATTCCGGGTCTATGCTTTTTCCTATTAAATCTTTAGGACCATGTTCAAAACCATGATCATAAGCCAAAAATAAGGCTTTCTCTTTATATAAAAATGGCTGAAGGAAGTTATTATTCATATTTTTGAATTTTTAATTTTTTAAATCTGGGCTGTTTAATATCTTTTTTATAAAGAATACCAGGTTTTGTACCAATATATTCTACTACTGAACAAGCATTAGCACTTCCTATACGAATAGCCTCTTCAATTACTTTCTCATTTATTTTATCTTGTCTAACAAATACTGATATAAAACTAGAAGCAAAAGCATCACCAGCACCAGTAGTATCTATTATCTTTTTTTTCTTAAAAACACCTGCTTTCCATAAAGTTTTTCCATTAGAAACACTAACACCATTTTTACCTTTTGTCATTACAACAATTCCTTTTACAAAATCATCCAGCTTCTTAAAAATTTTCTTTTCTTTAATATAAGGAATATCTGTTAAATAAACTGCTTCTTCTTGATTGCATATAAATATTTCAAATTTATCTAGCCATTTAGGATGTTTTTTAAACCAATTTAATTCGTGCCACCCAGGATTAATAGCTAATTTAATCTTCTTAGAAACAGCAAATTCAATTATTTCTTTTAAAATATTCTTTTCCTTTCCCAAAGACCCAATGCATAACCACTGTGTTTTTATTTTTTTCCATGGGATTTCCTGAATAGTCAAATTTTCAGCGCAACCTTTATAGGAAAGAATCGTTCTTTCTCCAGAAGAGGTTAAAAAAATAACTGAATAAGCAGTAGGGACAATATAATCTTTTTGAATAAATTGAGTGTCAATACCTTCTTCTTCCTGTTCTTTAATAATGGTTTTTCCTGAAATATCATTACCAACGCGGCAAATAACAGCGGTTTTTAATTTTTGTCTCGCAAAACTAACTGCAGTATTCGTAGCACTCCCTCCTGTAAGAAAATGAACTTTTGGAACCCTTATTTTAGCTCCTAAAGGAAGACAAATACCCTTATTGGCTACAAAACACTTTCCTTCAACAGATAAAAAATCAACCCCTTCAAAAAATCCATCACGTGTGGCAGAACCAATTGTAATTACGTCAAATTCCATAAGATATTTAATCTTGTATCATTTCTTTTACGGTTTCTTTTATCGCTTCCTTATCAAGATTATATTTTGCTAATAATTCCTCTGCCTGACCACTCTGTCCAAATTCATCTTTTATTCCCATAAATTTAATGGGCAGAGGATGATTCTCGCTTAAAAACTCTGCTATAGCTGATCCCATACCACCAGCTATTTGATGTTCTTCCAAAGTAATTATGGCTTTAGATTTTTTAGCCCATTTCAATATTGTTTCTTTATCTAACGGCTTAATAGCTGAATTATTTATAACTGCTATTAATATGCCTTCTTGTTCTAATTCTTTAGCTGCTTCTAATGCTTTGTATACTAAATGCCCACAAACAAAAATAGTAATTCCAGAGAATTGTTTCTTCTCAGATTTTGGAAGCCAAAGAACCTGAGATTTTTCAATCTGCCAAGATGTTTCTTCTGTTGTAAAAACAGGTGATTTCTCCCGAGGCAAACGAATATATATAGAGTTCGGATATTCAATTGCTGAAAGAATGGCTTTACGGGCTTCTAAAGCATCGGCAGGACATACCACTGCCATATTAGGTAAAACTCTCATTAAGGCAATATCTTCCAAGGCCTGATGACTAGCGCCATCAGGCCCTACGTTTAATCCTGCGTGAGAACCAACAAGAATAACTTTTTGCTGATTATAGCAAATTGTTGTTCTAATTTGTTCCCAATTTCTTCCAGGAGAAAAAACAGCATAAGTTCCCATTACAGGAATTTTTCCCGAAGCTGCTAATCCCGAAGCAATACCAGCCATATTTTGTTCAGCAATTCCTACTTCAATAAATCTTTCTGGAAAACGGTCTCTAAATAAATGCATCCTCAAAGACTCAGTTACATCAGCGCACAAAGCCACTATTCTTTCATTCATTTCTCCGGCTAAAACCAAACCTTCTCCAAAGCCATCGCGTGGAGAAATTCGTTTAATCTTTTCTGTAAAAATTTTAGGATTTAATTTAATATCGGGATTAAGCATAATGGTGTAGGGATTTATTGACCCTGGCTAAAGTAAACCTCGTTATTAAAGCCCCATACTGCATAAGACTTATTTCCATAAGCTGAGATATTTGGCAAATCCGCTTTTTGAGCTCCATTACCAATATCAATAATATCAGACCAACTAGTCCCGTTAAACAAACGGAAAGGAACTCCTGTTTGGCATTCTCCCCATACAGCTTGAATATTATTTGCAGAAACAATAGATAAAGATGGCCAACGAGAACCAATGCCAGCTGACTCAGAAATCTGGGTTGGACTATACCAACTTAATCCTCCGTCTTCACTAAGGGAAAAATAAATTTCTTGATTTATACAATCATTCGGGCCTTGAGTATAAGCCACTGCCACAACTCCATTAGCGCCAAGACTGAGCCAATATGTATTATCTGGCCACAATGCTAATTTGGAAACCAATTGAGGAACATTCCAAGTTTTACTATCAAATTTTGTGTACATTATTCCAAAATTATACTTAGCCCAAGCAATATGAATATCTCCTGATTTATCAATTCTAATAGCTTTGGCTCCTGAAGTATAATCTCCGTAAAGCTGTCCATCATCAGAAACATTAACAGAAGAAGACCAGGTAGTTCCATTAAAATTTGAATAGAAAATATCTGAAAAAGAAGAATAAGCTATATGAACCCTATCAGCAGAATCAACTTCAATTGAAGGACTAAATCCCTGACAAACTTTTTGTGGAGTCGACCATTCAATTCCATTATAGAATGTATAATGTATCATATAGCCAGAGCCTGAAACAGTTTGGGTATAAACCAAATGAATCTGATTTTGGCTATCAATAGTAAAATCAAAATCGTATAATGGACTGTATCTATCAGAAGAAATAATATGCTGAGGAGAACTCCAAACTTCACCTTCTAATTTAGAAAAATAAAGTTTGTATTGCGAAGTAAAATCAGAATCCAGCCATAAAGCATAAACATTTCCTGATGTATCCTGCAAAACCTTTGGTTTATATGAAGTAATTACTGAATTAGAAATATTTGCTGGTAATGACCATGAAGGTACTGTAGGGGGAATAGGCTCTTGCGCAGGAATCACAATAATATTAACAGCCAAAGGCTTACCAATAGTTCTTTTCCCTGCTCGAAGATGGATAGTTCCACCATAAGTATCAGGACTAACATCTGAGGGTACATTTATAAAAGCATTTATCTTATTAGGTTGATCTTTTACTACTTCTAGAGTTGTTGGCTCAAAACTGCTCATAAATCTGCTTAGATCATCTGAAACGCTCAAATTCACTTCTTTAAAATCCTTTCTACTAGTAAATACCAGTTCAACTTCTTGGGTTTGACCTACTGGAATTTTTTCTACTAATTTGCTTCTACCCCACCATACTATACTTTTGGGTGTAGAAATTAAAGCTGCTGCTAAAAATAAAATTGCAGCTGCTAAAAATATAAAAGATTTATACATATTTTTATTTTTTTATTTATTATTATTTTATTAATTAATTTAATCAACCTTTAATTTTTAATCTAATTCTGATTCAATTTGCCCTTTCATGCTCCTCAGCTGCCGCAAAGCTTCTTCAGCTTGTTTTGAATTTGGCGTCTTCCCATGCCATTGATATTCCCATTGCATAAAATCTACTCCTTTTCCAGGAATAGTGTGAGCAATAATTACCACGGGTTTAACAAAAACAGATTTAGAAGTATTTAGAGCTTTAATAACTTCTGGAATATTATGACCATCTACTTCCAAAACTTTCCAACCAAAAGATTCATACTTTTCTTTTAATGGCTCTAAAGGCATCACATTTTCAGTAAACCCGTCAATCTGAATGTTATTTCTGTCAATAATAGCCGTTAGATTATCTAATTGATGCTTTCCCGCCATCATTACTGCTTCCCAAGTATTACCGCAATCTTGCTCTCCGTCTCCCATTAAACAATAAACCTGAATCTTCTTTTTATCTATTTTTGCCCCTAAAGCCATACCAATTGCCTGAGAAAGACCTTCTCCAACTGGACCAGAAGAAGTTTCAATTCCCGGCAAAGATAAACGATGAGGATGGCCTTGAAGTCTACTTCCTAATTTTCTTGAGGTTTTTAATTCCTCCAAAGGAAAAAACCCAGCATGGGCTAAAATAGTATAAATTAAAGGAGCATAATGCCCATTGGAAATGACAACCCTATCTCTTTCCTCCCAATTTGGATTTTTAGAATCATAATTTAAAATTCCGCTAAAATAAAGAGCGATATATAATTCCACCGCGCCTAAAGGACCCGCGCAATGGCCTGATTTTGCTTTTAAAAGCATTCCTATTATTTCTTGGCGGATAGTGGTCGCCAAATCTTCCATTTCCTTTAGTGCAAGCTTCATAATTATATCTTTAATAATACCATGTTTATTTATTAAAATAAATAAAGAAATTCAAATTTTTCTTGAAAAATAATAAGAACCTCCTACGCTTCACTTAGGAGAACCTTGTTTCTCGCTTTACTCAAAATAAAAAAACTGATAGAATTCATCATGTGGTATGGGCCCATAGCTCAGTTGGTTTAGAGTGTGCGCATGGCATGCGCAAGGTCGTGGGTTCGACTCCCACTGGGTCCACCACATTAGACGTGGTCCACTAAAAATTAGGGCAGTTAGCTCAGTTGGTTAGAGCGCTTGGTTTACATCCATGAGGCCAGAGGTTCGAGTCCTCTACTGCCCACTAATTTATTTGGATTTATTGCTTTTCTTTACTTTAAAAATCTATTATGCTAAACTGGTAATCTGAGTTTAAGCCTGGGTAGCTCAGTGGTAGAGCGTTTGCTTGAAGAGCAAAGCGTCCGGTGTTCGATTCACCGCCCAGGCACCACGTTAAACGTGGCGGCACATAAATTTTAAAAAATTAAAACAATTAATGTATTCCCTAAAAAAAGATAATTCAATCTCTATGCCCTCAATTGGATCTTTTGTTGAGGGATTTATTTTAGAAAAAAAAGAAAGATCTTTATTTATAGACCTATCCCCTTATGGCACAGGTATTATTCAAGGGATAAATTATATAGAAACAAAAAATTATATCAAAAAATTGGAAATAGGTACTAAGGTTTTAGTAAAAATTCTTGATTGGAATAATGAAGATGGATTAATAGAAATGGCTTTGCAAAATTTGGAAAAAGAAAAAGCATGGGAAAAAATAAAAGAAATGAAAAAACAGGAAACAACGTTTCCTCTCTTGATATCAGAAGCTAATGCCGGAGGCTTAATGGGAAAAGTAGAAAACATCAAAGGATTCCTCCCTGCTTCCCAATTATCAACAGAGCATTATCCAAAAGTAGGTGAAGGTAATAAGAATAAAATATTAGAAAAACTAAATTTTTTAATCGGGGAAAAAATACCAGTTAAAATATTAGACTTTGACCCTGCTGCAAATAAATTAATCTTTTCTGAAAAATTAGTAGAAAAAGATAAAATAAAAAATATTATAAATAAATATAATATTGGAGATAAGATACAGGTAAAAATTACGAAAATTGTAGATTTCGGCGCTTTTGTAAAGTTAGAGGATAGCGGAATTGATGGACTTATTCATATATCGCAAATCCCTAATGAATCAGCTGCCAAGATTAATGATATTTTAAAAGAAGGAGAAATAAAAGAAGCAAAAATTATTAGCATAGAAGATGACAAAATTTCATTATCTTTTAAAGATTTATAAGAACCCCGCCTCGCGAGAACCTTGTTATTCGCCTTCGGCTCATAATAAGAACCCCGCCTCGCGAGAACCTTGTTATTCGCCTTCGGCTCATAATAAAAAAAGGAGCCAAAAGAAGTTTAATAGGATAATAAGATAAAAAACTCAAATTTTTAAAACCCCGACTAATTTAGTCGGGGTTTTAAAAAGAAATCTATCTCTTTTATCTTACAGCTTCTTTAAGACCTTTTCCTGCTTTAAATTTTGGAACTGTCATAGCGGGAATCTGAATCTTTTCACCAGTCTTAGGATTTACTCCAGCCCTGGCAGCTCTTGCTCTAGCGCTAAAAGTGCCAAAACCTGTTATTGTTACTGAATCTCCATCTGTTAAACTCTTGGTAATTGTTTCAAGAATCGCATCTAATGCTCTTCCTGCGTCTGCCTGAGAACAACTAACCTTAGCAACAATGGATTCAATTAAACCTTGTTTTGTCATTGTAATAATTTTTATAATATTTTTTACCTTTTTAGGCTGATAGATACTACCTAAAGAGGGTTCGACCTTTTAGCTTATTGATGTCTAATTATACCAAAATGGCTTAGATAAAGCAAATATCTTAAAAGCTATCTGGCAACTTCAATAACTCTCGTCTCGCGAATTACCGTGACCTTAACTTCACCTGGATATTTCAATGTTTCTTCTATGCGCTTAGCTAGATCTTTCGCTATCTTCATTGCTCCAAGATCATCAATTTGATTAGGATGAACAAAAACTCTAATTTCCCTTCCGGCAGAAACAGCATAAACCTTCTCAACTCCTTTAAAAGAATAAGCTATTTCTTCTAAATTAGCTAGTCGCTTAAGATATGCTTCTACATTATCTTTTCTTGCGCCGGGACGGGCAGCGGAAATAGCGTCAGCAGCATTTACAATAGCCGCTTCCAAAGTCTCCACAGGATATGTGTCATGATGGGATTGCATGGCTTTGATTATTTCCTCTGGTTGATTATATTTCTTTAATATTTTTCTCCCTAATTCTAAATGTGTACCTTCAATCTCTTGATCAACCGCTTTTCCAATATCATGAAGCAAACCTGCTTTTTTGGCGATTCCAACATCAGCTCCAAGCTCTGAAGCTAAAGCCGCGCTCAATAAAGAAACTTCCATTGAGTGCATTAAAGCGTTCTGCCCATAACTTGTCCTAAAATTTAATCTTCCCAATAAATAGATTATTTCTGGCGGTAAATCTAATATGCCAACTTCATATACAGCATCTTCACCTGCTTTTTTAATTGTATCCCTAATTTCTGCCTGAGCCTCTATAATTTTTTCTTCAATTCTAGCTGGTTGAATACGGCCATCTTGAATTAATTTATCTAAAGCTATCCTCGCAACTTCGCGCCTTGCAGGATCAAAACTTGAAAGGATAATTGTGTTTGGTGAATCATCCATTATCAATTCCACTCCTGAAAGTCTCTCAAAATGGCGAATATTTCTTCCTTCACGACCTATTATCCTTCCCTTTATATCCTCTGAAGGCAAATTCATTATAGTGGTAGTAATTTCACTAACATTGGAACGGCTATATTTTTGAATTGCGCCTACAATTATATCTTTCGCTTTATTCTCCATTTCTTCTTTCCTTGTTGTTTCTAATTTTTTTAATGATTTCAATATATCCTCACTATATTCTTTTTCTGCTCTTTTAAGAAGTTCGTCTTTGGCCTCTTTTACTGATAACCCCGCTACTTTTTCCAAGGATTCTAATTCGCTTTTTTGAAGTTTTTCCAGTTCTGTTTTTAAGTTTTGTATTTTCTCAAAGATTCTTTTATTCTCTTTCTCTTCCTCGGTTAATTCTTTTTGTTTCTTATCAACCAACTCTTCCCGTTGAAATAATCTTTCTTCCATTTTATCAACCTGAATCTTTCTCTTCTTGTTTTCTTCTTCAGATTCTTCTAAGATTTTCGTAGCCTTTTCTCTGGCTTCTAAAACAACTTTTTTTGCTTCTTCACGAACTTTCTCGATACGGGACTTTAATTTAGTCTCGATAGAATCAGAATATTTTTGGGCAATTTTCTGACGAATAACATACCCCAAAAACAATCCTATCCCAATAGACAGAATTATGCTTGATATATCTAATATAGCCATAATTTTAAATTTAAGGCCTATTATCCTCTATATTTATAAACTAAACCCAAGAAACCCTTAAGAGTTTTTGATTTAACTTTAATAAATAAAATATGATTCTATAGAAATCTTTCAGGTAAAACATCCTAAAAAGTTAATCGTGAGAGAATAAATAGTGCCTAAGTTAAAGTTTAAGTAAAGTAGATATATTTATCTTCAACTAGATAAATATGTTTTTATATAACGAGCCAAAGACTTGATATATTAAAACTTAATTTTATTATAGCAAAAACACACATTCTTTGTCAAAGAGAAAAAAAGAAGGTATACTATGAACAACTTTTAATTGCTGAATTGTTCTATTGTTAAATCGTTATTTGTTAATTGTTAATTAATTGTTATATGTTTGGCCTTTGTTCAAAAATTTGTTTAATAATTTTAGATGGTTGGGGAATAGGAAAAAAAGATTTTTCTAATGCTATCCATAGAGCTGGTACTCCAAATATTGATGAAATTAAAAAATATTATCCTATGGTTTCTTTACAAGCATCAGGTATTTCTGTAGGATTGCCATTTAACAAAGCCGGAAACAGCGAGGTAGGCCATTTAACATTAGGCACTGGTCAAATTTTATACCAATATTCTGTCCGTATTTCACAAAGCATACAAAATGGATCTTTTTTCCAAAACCCAGCTTTGTTGAAAACCTATAACCATGTTAAAAAGAATAATAGCACATTACACTTAGCCGGTTTATTTAGTAATAATATTGTCCATAGTTCTTACGAGCACCTTATGGCGCTTTTGGATTTAGCCAATTCTCTCAAGATAGAAAAAATAAATTTGCATCTTTTTACTGATGGACGAGATTCTTCTCCAACAAAAGCAAAAGAATTAATAATTCAATTGCAAGAAGATATAAAAATACGGGGGAAAAGCAAAATCGCCAGCTTGTCAGGACGTTTTTATGCCATGGATAGAGATAATAATTTTAACAGAATAGCTAAATGTTATAACGCTTTAGTTTTTGGTAAATGCAAAACAGAAGATGATGCTCTCGCTTATTTAGAAAAATCTTATAAAGAAGGCATTACTGATGAATTTATTGTTCCGGCACTGATTGGTGATCCAAACGAACAAGATCCTTCAAGTATTATCAAAGAACAAGATGGCATTATATTCTTCAATTTTCGCGAAGAAAGAATGCGACAATTGGTAGAGCCTTTTATTAATCCTCAATTTGACAAATTTCCTATTAAAAAATTCCAAGAATTGAAAATTACTACATTTACTCAATATAAAAAAGATTTTGCTTTACCAGTAGCATTCCCCCCTCAAAAAATCTCTACCTGTTTATCTCAAATACTTTCTAAGGCTGGAAAACGACAACTTCATTTAGCAGAAACGGAAAAATACGCCCATGTTACATATTTTTTCGACGGATTTAAAGAAAAACCATTCCCGGGTGAATATTGGGTAATTATTCCTTCTATAAAAACTTTGCATCTTGAAGATTATCCGGAATTAAGGGCTCCGGAAATTACTACGCGCCTTTTTCAATCTTTTGATGAAAATATTTATGATTTTATATTAGTAAATTACGCTAATCCTGATTTAATAGGCCATACAGGCAATATGAAAGCGGGTATTCAATGCGCGAAAATTATGGATCAGGAAGTGGCAAAAATAATTCAAAAAAGCCAAGCATTGAATTATACTACTATTATTACTGCTGACCATGGCAATTTAGAGAGAATGATGAATCCTCTAACTGGAGAAATAGAAACCAAACATGATACCAGCCTTGTTCCTTTTTATTTAATAGATAAAAGGTGGAAATTTTCTTCTCCTCGTTCAATAAAAGAAATTTTGGAAATAGAAAAATGGGCTGGAGGAATGCTTGCCGACGTTACACCCACAATTTTAGAATTATTTGGTTTACCAATCCCTTCAGAAATGACGGGGCAAAGCTTAGTTCCACTGCTTAGAATTAAAAAATAAGAGCCTGCTCACTTTGCTCGCAGAACCTTTTTTCTCGCTTTGCCACGTTAAACGTGGCTTTGCCCAAAATAATCTCTTACTTTTGACTTTTTGTTCTTATTAACGTATAATACCCCTATTAAATGATGCGTTTTTTAAAGAGACTTCTTTTTGGTGTTATCCTTAATATTGCGGCGATTTTGCTCTGCCAGAGATTATTAAATTATTTATTTAATGATTTCTATTTTCAGGGCACATTAGAACAACTGATTCTTCTCGCTTTGATTCTTTCACTTCTTAATTTACTAATAAAACCAATTTTACGAATTCTTTTTCTCCCGCTCATTTGGATAACTCTTGGTATTTTTATCTTTATTATCAATATTATCCTGCTAAAAGCTGCGACTATTTTCATGCCCGTGTTGGTAATTCAGTATCCTATAACTTGGTTAGCTGCATCCATTATTATTAGTATTTTTAATTCTTTTTTACATCGGATTAAATAGTGATGATTAAAAATTAAACAATTATAACAACCTTTCGCTTCGCCACGTTTAACGTGTCTTCGCTCAAGGACGTTGAAATTAAAATAGAATATTTTAATTATGAATCAATTTGATTTAGCTATTGCTCAAATCGTTATCGGTATCCTTCTTATAATTCTTGTGCTTTTGCAACAGCGAGGAGGAGGAATGGGAGTATTAGGAGGAATATCTTCTCAATTCTATGGTACGAGAAGGGGTTTGGAAAAAACAATTTTTGTATTCACTATTATATTAGGGGGTTTATTTATCGCTCTATCAATTATCTGTTTCCTGATTTAATCTTTTTGCTTATTTATCCTAATGAAAACCATTTTTAGTTCTTTATTTCGAGCGAAGGGAGAAACGAGGTACTCCTTATTTAAAAAGTGGTTAAAATTACCATTAAAAAAGAAAACTCTCGGTTTTTTATTTTTATGCTTTCTGCTTGCCGGCATTTTTCTTCTAATTTTTAATTTTATTTGCAGATTTACAACACTTGAACCAGAAAAAGGAGGGGTCTTACATTTAGGCATCATTGGCCGCCCATCTTATATTAACCCTGTTTTAGCTCAATCCAACGACTATGATAAGGACTTGATAGAATTAATTTATGACGGCTTATATTCTATTGATGGACAAGGAAAATTAATCACTAATTTAGCAGAAAAAACAGAAGTTAGTAAAGATGGCAAGACCTATATCATATTCCTTAAGGACAATGTTTTTTGGCATGATGGAATGACTTTCACGGCAGATGATGTAATTTTTACAATTGAGACAATCCAAGATCCAAGCATAAGAAGCCCATTGAGATTAAATTGGGGAGGGGTTATTGTAGAAAAATTAGGGACACATGTTATACGTTTTAATCTTAAAAACCCTTATAAGCCATTCTTACAAAACCTTACTTTAAAAATAATTCCAAAACATATCTGGGAAAATATTGAATCAAGAAATTTTTTATCAGCGGACTATAATCTTAAACCAATTGGAACAGGGCCATATCTTTTTGACAGCTTAGAAAAAAACAAACTGGGAAAAATTATTAGTTATTCTCTGGTAGCTAATGAAAATTATTTTAAAAAAGAACCTTATATTTCCAAATTAATCTTCCGTTCTTACGATAATTATGATTTAGCTAAGAGCGGATTATTAAAAAAAGAAATCGACGGATTCTCTCCTGTTTTAATCGAAGATGTAGATTTCTTTGGAGGCAAAAAGAACGTCCAAATGGCTTCTTTGTACCTTCCCCGTTATTATGCAGTGTTTTTAAATCTAAGAAACTCTTTATTTGATCAAAAAGAAATTCGACAGGCACTAGATTTAGCAATACCACGACAAGAATTAATGACAGAAATATTAAAAGAACAAGCTTTTCCTTTGGGAGGTCCTTTTACCCCCGGATTCTTAGAAGAAGAATTCAATTTCTCACCAGAATATTCGCTACAAAACGCAAAAAAAATCATTGAACAATTAGAGCCCGACCAAAAAACTTTTATTCTTTCACTTCCTGATAATTTAGAATTAATCAGAGTGGCTAATTATTTGGCAACTTGCTGGGAAAAAATAGGAATTTCTGTAGAACTACAAATTCTTCCATTGGCTACTTTAGAAAAAGAAATTATTCAAACTAGATCCTATGACGCACTGCTTTTTGGAGAAATTATAGGACAAGACCCTGATTTATTTTCTTTTTGGCACTCTTCACAAATAACTGATCCAGGTCTTAACCTTTCTGCCTATCAAAATAAGGACTTAGACGAACTTTTAGAAAAAACGAGACAAACTTTTAATGAAGAACAACGAACAAATGACTTAAAAACAATTCAAAGTATACTTTTTGAAGATAAACCTGCCCTTTTTCTTTATAATCCCTTTTATCTCTATATCCTTCCGCAAAAAATAAAAGGTTATCATATTCAATATGCCAATCTGCCATCAGAAAAATTCGCTGATATTGAGAATTGGTATATATACACTAAACGTACAATAATAAATAAATAAATTTGCCGCGGTGGCGAAATTGGCAGACGCGCACGGTTCAGAACCGTGTCCCGAAATCTCGGGATGTGGGTTCAAATCCCACCCGCGGCACTAAACCCCCACACCAAATGAGCACATACTTTGTATTTGGTGCGAAGCACTCAGTGCTCGTTATGGTGTGGGGGTAAAATAAAAAATATGGAACGTAAAAAATTTTATAAAAAAACAAAAACGTCCACAACCCCATTAAAAATTATTCCTTTGGGAGGATTGGAAGAAATTGGCCGCAATATGACTCTTTTTGAATACGAGAATCAGGTCCTGATTGTAGATATGGGGCTACAGTTTCCTGATGAAGATATGCCGGGCATTGATTTTATTATTCCTAACATTGAATACTTAACAAGCCATCCAGAGAAAAAAATATTAGGGGTTTTTATCACTCATGCCCACTATGACCACATTGGAGCCATACCTTATCTAATTAATAAATTAAATTATCCCACTATTTATGCCCCGCCTTTAACCCGTGGAATAATTTTAAAAAGGCAGGAAGATTTTCCTAGCCTAAAAAAATTGAATATTGAAGATATAAACCCAAATAAATCCACAACATTAGGCCCTTTTAAAATTTCCCCATTCCATTTAAACCACAACATACCTGATACTTTGGGATTAGCCATTAATACACCGCATGGATTAATTATGTATGCAACCGATTTTAAATTTGATTTCCAACCAATTGGTGATAAACCAGCAGATTTATCACGGATTGCCACACTTGCTTCCCAAGGCGTACAACTTCTAATGTCCGACTCAACTGGAATAGAAAATCCAGGACATTCTGTTTCTGAAAAAACAATAATGGATAATTTAGACACTCTTTTTGCGCAAACAAAAGGAAGAATCATACTAGCCACATTTGCTTCATTAATCAACAGGCTTCAGCAAGCTATTTGGCTATCAGAAAAATATAATCGCAAAATTGTTATTCAAGGTTATGCTATGAAAACTAATTTAGCTATTGCGGAAAAACTAAAATACATAAGTGTTAAAAAAGGAACTATAATCAACTGGAAAGAAGCAAGTCGGCTTGACCCGCAAAAGCTAACAATACTATGTACTGGCGCGCAAGGTGAAAGTGAAGCCACTTTAATGAGAATAGTGAATAGAGAACATAAATATTTAAGGATACAAAAAGGAGATACCGTTATTTTCTCTTCCTCTGTTGTTCCGGGAAACGAATTGGCTGTTCAAAACCTAAAAGACAATCTGGCAAAACAAGGCGCTAATATCTACCACTATAAAATGGTTGATATTCATTCTTCTGGGCATGGCTATCAAGATGATTCAAAGATGATGATTAATCTCACCAAGCCACATTTCTTTATGCCTATTCACGGCCATTTTTCTATGTTAAAACTCCATAGTGAAATAGCAGAATCCTTGGGTATCGGCAAACAAAATATTGTAACAGGAGCAAACGGCCAAATAATTGAATTAACTAAAAATAAAATAACAGCAACAGAAAAATTTGTTCCTACAAACTATATAATGGTTGACGGATTAGGTGTGGGGGATATTAAAGAAGTGGTTCTTCGAGCAAGACAAACCCTTTCCAAGGATGGAATTTTTATCATCATTGCTTTGGTGGATAGAAAAACAGGACTACTTTATAATAATCCCGAAATTATTTCTCAAGGATTTGTTTATATGAAAGAATCAAAAGAATTGATAAATCAAACGAAAAAATTAGTGAGGGAAATTGTAAGCCGTTCAACAAAAGGAGATACATTCAATGAAGGTTATATCCGCAATAATTTAAGAAATGAGATAGGTTTATTCCTGTTTAAAAAAACACAGCGCCGCCCAATGGTATTGCCAGTTGTCATTGAAGTCTAGATGATAGTAAGAAGGCGAGAAGAGGTTATTTCAAAAACACGCTAATCGCTATAGTTTTTTTCAACAACCTCTTCTCGCCTTACTATTTGCTAATTGTTAAACAATGAAATAATATTTCCGGGCCTTTGAAATTATATTCCAAAAAGTCGCAAAGTGTTTTTAAATGTAGCTTCCTCTATCTTTTTTAGAGGAAGTTTTTTTATCTGGGCAATTTTTTTAGCTACTTCCTTTACATAGATTGGCTCGTTTCTATTGCTTCTATAAGGAACTGGTGCTACGTAAGGAGCGTCTGTTTCAATTAATATCTTCTCAAGCGGTGCGTTTTTAATAACATCATTCATTATTTCTGAATATGTAATGATACCTGAAAAACCTAAATAAAATCCTTTTTTTAAAATCTTTTGCGCCTGATTCACTTTACCAGTAAAGAAATGGAATACTGCCTCGCCCTTATATCTTTCTTCTTCCAAAATTATTAAGGCTTTTTCATATAAATCACGTATATGTAGAGACAAAGGTAAATTATATTTTTTGGCAGCTTGAATTTGTTTTCTAAACTCTTCCTCTTCCATCTTTGCATACTTTATTTGATCCTTTCCAGAAAAATCTTTCAAATAACTATAATCCAATCCGCACTCACCAATAGCTACTACTTTGGGCCTGCCCTGAGCAAAGTTGAAGGCTTCTTTTAAAAGTGATTCAAATTTTTCATTAAAAACTTCTGCTTCTGATACATCCTCCTTGCTACTTATCTTTAATTCACTTTTATCAATTTTCATTGGTATTGTATGGCTAGGATGTAACCCTACTGTAGCCCAACAATTTTCATATTGTTGAGCAATTTCTATTGCTTTTTTAGAAGTTTCATAGCAAGTTCCTATATTAATTACAAAAATACCCTGTTCCAGGGTTTTTCTTATTATTTCTTCTCTATCTTTGTCAAAAGCAACTAAATTTAAATGTGTATGAGAGTCAAAAAACATAATTAACTTCGTGATTCCTTTTTTGGGAACAAAGGTGGTTGTTTTTCAAGTAAAACCTTTTGTGACAACCAATCTTGTTTTGATCTACCTTGTAATTTAAGAAATTCGAGTATCTTTTCAGATGTTTTAGGCATTGCCGGAGAAAGCATTAAAGAAATATTACCTAATATATATACTAATGCGCCTAAGATTTTCTGAAATTCTTTTTCATCACTAATTTTTTCCCACGGTTTCGTATCACTGATATATTTATCGCAATAAGAAATTAAATTCCAAGTAGTTGCTAAAGCATCATTAAAACGAAACGCTTCCATCTGCTTTTTATAATCGCTCCAAGACTTAGTAATCAAATCGGAATCCAAACATTGAACCATTATCTGTTTCCCATATTGCTCTCCTAAAGCCAAGACGCGTGAAACTAAATTACCTAAGCCTTGTGCCAAATCAGAATTATAACGCTCCTTTAATCTTTGTTCAGAAAAATCACCATCTTCAAAAGGAGAAAACTCTCGAAGAAGGAAATAACGCACTACATCAGCGCCATATTTTTCAACTAACTCTACAGGATTAATAATATTTCCCAATGATTTTGACATTTTTTCTCCTTCAACAGTAATGAAACCATGAACAAAAATAGTTTTAGGCAGAGGTAAGCCAGCTGAAAGCAATAAACTGCTCCAAATAACACTATGATGCCAAATAATATCTTTCCCGATTATATGGTAGACTTCGTTTTGATCCGACCAAAATTTTTTAAACCTTTCTTTCGAATAATCTAGAGTAGATAAATAATTAATCAAAGCGTCTACCCAAACGAACAAAGTGAACTCTTTGTCCCAAGGTAAAGGAATACCCCATTTAACATTTTTACGAGAAATACTTAAATCCTGAATAGGTTCAGAAAGGCGATTCAGAATTTCCTTCTTTCTGTTTTCAGGCATAATAAAATTAGATTTCTCTTGAATATGTTTAAATATTTCCTCCTTATATTTGCCCATTTTGAAAAAATATGTTTCTTCTTCAACCTGCTCTAACATCAAATGATGAACAGGGCATTTCCCTTCTGGAATGTCTTTTGGCAAATAATAAGTTTCGCATTCCATACAATACAAACCTTTGTATCTGCCTTTGTAGATATCGCCTTTTTGATAGATTTTCTTAATTATCTCTTCTACTACTTTTATATGCCGTGACTCAGACGTTCTAATAAAATCATCGTAAGAAATATCTAAAACCTTATCAAGATTCTTAAAATAACTAACCATTTCATCAACAAATTGTTGAGGCGTTTTTTCTGCTTTCTCTGCACATTTTTGAATTTTAAGCCCGTGTTCATCAGTCCCAGTACTAAAATACACTTCTTTCTCCTGGAACCTAAAATAACGCGCTAAAGCATCGGCTTGAATTTTTTCTAAAGCATGCCCAAGATGAGGCTTGTTAGAAGGATAATCAATAGCAGTAGAAATATAAATGCAATGTTTAGACATAAAAAGTTTATTTTTGAAAATTATATTTATTTATGTTTCATTTTAAATTAAAAATTTTTTTATTTCTTTCTTCTATATTTTTTTGAGCCTTTAATAACCCCTGAATTTTTGCAAAATGCTTAAGATGCGGGCCCATTAAATCAAATAATAACAGAAGGAATTGTTTTCTATTAATGTGCAGTATCCAATAAATATGATTAATCGTATAGCCCTCTTTAGTAATATACCCTAAATGTGTCCGGCTTCTAGTAAGTTTCGGCACCTCTATTCCCCATCGAATGAGTCTATCCCTTATTTGTTTTAAGAGTGTATCATTATAATTTCCTAAAGAATAGAAAGCTTGTCCTTTTGACGTTACTGAAATACATCCTTCAGCATCAGTAAAACCTGCTAAGAAAGAAAAGAAATATCTTTTGTTAGCTAAAATCCAGTTATCTAAAAATTTCTTCTTTTCTAGCAAAAAACCGAAAGAATTATTGACAGAACACTCTATTTGAACAGCTTTTATCCTATTGGGTTTACTAATCCAAACCCTTCCATAAGGTTTAAATAAATCTGATATAAGTTTTATCTGTTCTTTCTTAGTAGAGCCACAATCAATGTGAATTGTTTCACTATTTTTATATATTTTTCTTACTCTTAAATCCCCAATTGCAAAACCCATAAGATAAGCCTTTTCTGTTTTGTTTCCATTAAAATTCTTTCGTGGATAAATAATATGAGACTGCGCCAGATTTCTTACAGGAATATTATAATCTATAAGTTTTCTATAAATTGTACTCCTAGGTATTTTCAAAATCTTTTCTATCTGCCAAGTAGATAATTTATCTTTAGTATATAAATCCCTCAGTTTTTTCTTAGAAAGGTTGACCTCATTCCAAGAAAATCTCGTTTTTATATTAAATCTTTTTAATCTTTTCCATATTGTTCCCTGAGAACAATTATAAAATTTAGCTATATCATAAGTAGTTAATTTTTTATCTAAATATAGATTTTTTAAATCAATTTTGGAAATTAAAATGTTCACCATATTCAGATGGGGCTATTTTATAAAAGCTGTTTCTGTGGTAAATAAGCAGTGATGCGACCTGTTTGGATATCCCTAATCAACCCAATTGCGGCTGCTGCTAATGGTAAAGCAATAATAATCCCGGCAACTCCAGCTAATTTTCCACCAATTAAAACAGCTAAAATAATTACCAATGGATTTAATTTCATTGTTTTAGCCCGCAATAATGGGCCGATAAAACCTTCAATGGCCTGAATGATAATAAAAATAATTAGTATTGAAATTCCCAGGAATAAACTTTGACTTATTCCAACTAAGAATGCTACAAAACCAATAATTAAAGGGCCTACATATGGAATAAAATCAAATAGAGCAGCTAATATTGCTAAAAATTCAGCTTGAGGAACTCCTAACATTTTTAGGCTAATAAAAACCAAGCTCCCAACTATACAACTAAGAATTAATTGGCTAAAAAACCAACTTCCAACTTTACGGCGTGTTTTTCCCCAAAGATAAACCGCGTAATCTTCATAAGCGCTTGGAAAAATCAAACGAATTGCTTTTTCTATTCCTTTTTTTTCTGTATTAATAAAAAAAGACAAAAGAAGAACAAAAAAAGCAGAAAAAGCTCCTCCCAAAATCTTGGTGAGCAAATTACCAGACTGAAGCAAAAATTCTGATAATTGTCCCTGGGAAATACCTAACAAACTTAGCCAATTTTGCATTGGAAATTCTACAGATTGCCATCCTTGCCATAGTTGAAGAAAGGCTCCTTTATTCATCCATGATGGGAAAAAATCTAAAAACCCAACTATATAATTATTAAAAACTGGAATAAATAAATAAGCAATCAATCCTAATACACTTAAAAAGATAAAATAAATGATAAAAGTTGCCAGCCAACGATTTTTCCACTTCTCTTCAAAATAATCTATTGGCCTATCCAAAAGCGAAGCTACAATAAAACCAAGTAAAATAATAAAAATAGCCTGCCTAAAGTACCAAGCTGCGATAAAAACCAATAAAATAACATAAAGCCGTAAAATGCTCTGCCAGGAAATATCTATATTTTGAGCTGTTTTAAACATGAAGCAATTTTTGTAATTTCTGTTTATTTTTGTGAGGACCAATTAAAGTTAAATTTAGAGACTGAGGTTGTAATAAATCTTCTGCCACTTTCTGAATATCGCGCGCAGTAACTTGTCTAATCTTTTTTAAATATTGATCTGGCGTTTCTATTTTTTGCTTTAATAATTCTAGAAGAGCAAAACTACTAGCTACATTATGAACATTTTCTAGGCCTAATGCAAGTTTACCAGTAATATAGCTTTTAGCTTTTTTAATATCTTTAATCTCAACCGGTTTTCTTTTAAACTTCTTCCATTCTTCTAAAACAGAAATAATCACTTCTTCTAGGCGGTTATTGTCTATGCCTGTTGCCACTGCCCAAAAACCATGATCAGTAGAATAAGAAAGGTTGCTATTGATATCATAAGCTACGCCTAATTTTTCTCTAATAGTCTGAAAAAGAATGCTGGACATACCTCCATCAAAAATAGCATTTAATACGTTCAAAGCATATCGTCTTTTGTCAAATAGATTTATGCCTCTAAATCCTAAAATTAAATGAGTCTGATCTGTTTTTTTGTTTTTTATAAATACTTGCGGTTTATTTTGTTTTTCTTTTACTAATTCTTTAGTCTTGCCTTTACCCAATCTAATATCACGAAAACAATCTTTTACTTTACTAATAATCTCCTTCTCATTAAAGTTTCCACTTACTACTACTAAAGTAGACTTTGCTTTATACTGAGATTCATAATATTTCAACAAATCATCCCTTTTAAAGTTTTTAATATTTGTTTTTGTTCCTAAGATAGAACGCCCAACTGCCTGATGGCCATATAACAATCTTTCCCAAAGATCCCAAATATAACTTTGAGGATTATCTTTGTACGTATTAACTTCTTCAATAATCACCCCTTTTTCTTTTTTTATTTCTCTTTGTGGAAATTGGGAATTTAAATAAATATCAGAAACAATATCTAAAGCCAAATCCTTTTTTTGTTGAGATACCAAAGCATAATAACCCATACACTCTTCACTTGTAAAAGCGCTATAAGATCCACCAATGTTATCTAATTCCTGGGTAATTGCAAAATTAGAAGGACGTTTCTTAGTCCCTTTAAAGCATAAGTGTTCTAAAAAATGAGAAATTCCATTGTTTTTTTTAGTTTCAAAATCAGCGCCAGTATTAACTAAAACTGCCACTTTAAAAGAAAAGGATTCTTTTGAAGGAACAGTAAGAATCCTTAAGCCGTTATTTAGCTTTGTAAGTTTAAATTTATACATTTAATTGTTCTTTTATCCATCCAATAATTTCTTCGATTTTAATTCTTTGTTGTTTCATTGTGTCCCTATCACGAATTGTAACAGTATTATCTTCTAATGTTGGGTAATCCACTGTTATACACCAAGGTGTTCCGATCTCATCCTGACGTCGATATCTCTTTCCTATATTACCAATGCTATCCCACATTGTCATAAATTCAGGTTTTAAAAGATTAAAGACATCTTTAGCTTTCTCAGTTAAATTATCTTTATTTGCAACTAAAGGAAAAACAGCCACCTTATATGGAGAAAGGCTCGGTTTAATTTTCAAAAACACTCTTTTTTCATCTTTTACTTTCTCTTCTTGATAGCTCTCTGCTAAAATAGCCAAAAAAGTCCTTTGAAGGCCACCAGAACATTCAATAATGTTTGGAGTAAATCTTGTTTTGCTTATTGGATCAAAATAATCAAGCGCTTTTCCAGAAAACTTTCCTTGTTGTTTTAAATCATAATCAGAACGATCATGAATTCCTTCTAATTCCTCAAACTCATCAAAGAATTTGTACTCAATATCCCATGCATCTCTGGCATAAAAAATTCTTTCTTCAGAAAAATGCTGCCTCCAACGAAGCCTATTTTTACTTAAGCCAATTGTATCAACATACCAGTTAAATCTAATATCTTTCCATTCCTCATATAATCTTTTAGCTTCTTCTGGCGAACAAAAATATTCAATATCCATTTGCTCAAATTCTCTCACCTTAAAGAGAAATTTACCTAATGTAATTTCATTACGAAAAGCTTTACCAACTTGCGCAACACCAAATGGAATTTTTGCTCCCATCGTATCCCTTATTGGCAAAAAATCAAGATAAATATTCTGGCACGATTCACCCTTAAGATATACTTCCGTCTTTTCCCCTTCAATTGAACCTACGCTTGTTGTCATTAAAAGATTGAATTCTTTAACATCTGGAATTAAATCCCCATTACAATCTGGGCAAATTAAACTCCCTTGATTCAAAACATTCCATTTTCCTGTTTGATTATCTTTTTCTAGTTTCCAGCCTTCTAATGTATCTGCTCGAAATCTTTTTTTACACGATGGGCATTGTATTAAAGGATCGGTAAAGGCAGCAGTATGCCCACTGGCTTCCCATGCCTTTGGATGCATTAAAATCGAGCCATCAATTAAATACATATCGTTTCGCTCTTGAACCATCTTTTTAATCCAGACATCCCGAATATTTTTAGCTAAAAGCGAACCTAATGGTCCAAAATCATAGATATTAGCAAACCCTCCATAAATCTCAGAAGAGGGATAAACAAAACCACGCCTTTTACACAAAGATATAATTTTTTCCATTAAATCATTTGCCATAACAAATTAAAAATTATTTACTAGGGTCTTACTATTCCATCTCCAGCAAAAACAGTCTTATCAGTTAATTGCGTAGATTTAACAACAGGATAACTAAATGAAATATTTTTTCCTGTGAACGCATCTGTGGCTGTAAAAATTGTATTAGCAAGTAAGTCAATCTCCTGATTTACTTGGGACGATGAAGGAGTAACTTTAATCTGAAAGATAGCTTCTGATGCTTTGGTTAAAACTCCTGAGCCGGCAGGAACAGAAGGAATAGCCCACGAAACTTCCCTTATTGCAGAATCATAATATGGCGGATTTTGCCCATAATCCCCTGCAATTTGGCCAGTAAATTCCACCCAAAGAGGCAATGTAGTTCTTATGGTTATATTTTTTAGAGCGTTGAAATTATTAATAATTTTCCAATGAATAGTAAAATCAGTTGATTCATCTGCTTTTAAGGGAAGGGTTCCTGTGTTAGCAATTCCTGAAGAAGCATCTCGAAAATAACTGCCAATTACCACTTTACTATCTGAATTAAGTTTAATCGTATTTAAAGCAGCTGCGCGCGGTAACTCAGAAACTTCTAACTGCTCTGGAATATTAGAGCTCTCAATAGTAATATGCGTTTCCAAAACTATATTTTTTTGAGCTTGGCTTCTCATCGGCCAATCCTTTTTAAGCTTTATGGAAAATGGAAGATTTCCACGCTCGCCAGGATTAAGCGCGTAAAGCTGGGGTACTTTTGTTCCTTCCCAAGTTAAGGTTTTCAAGCGTGAGGAAAACGCACCATTAGGCGCTCTTAGAGTAGAAAAATCAAAAACATCTCCGCTAAAAACTACTTTTACCACCAAGTTTCTTAAAGTGGCAGAATAATTATTCTGATAATCAATAACAAAATTTAATGTTTCACCCAAATCGGCATTATGAATTATTTCACTGTTAACTAAAGATGAAATTAATAAAGGATTTCTTATTAAAGTCGTATAGCCTTCGGTTTTAGCCAAAGGAAGAAAAACATTATCCTTAATCATGCCTAAGTGCAAAATCGTTCTTTTTGTCTCGCCTGGCTGACCAGTAGTAAATCCTTTCACTATTATTTTTCCATGACTGGCTGGACTCAATTCTCCTAATGTCCACCTATTATATTCTGAGCTTTCAGAAGAAATCTCAGGATTAGATTCTTGGAAGACAAATCCTGATGGCCATTCTGCCCTAATTTCAACATTATCAAATGTATAACTGGAAAGATTTTCCCAATTTATTTCTAATGGAAAAATCTGTTCAGAAAAAACTTGATTAAGGGTTACTAATTCCAGTTGGAAAGAAGAGCCAGAGATTAAAACAGTTTTTATTTCTTTTTTTTCGAAAACAGAACTGAGCGTTTTAGGGCGATAGCGAAGTATAGCCTCAATATTTTTAACTGTCTTAGGCTCACCAGTAATTAATAATTTTATTATTTTATCTTCTGAGCCGCGAGGAGGCATTTCGCCTAAACTATATAAGATAGTTTTCTGGTCTGGATTATCAACAGCTATCACTCCTTCTGGAAGATTAATTTCCGCTTCTACTTCCTGAAGGCTTACTCTGGAATTATTATTTAAAACAAAATGAAATTCTTTTATCTCGCCTGACTTTGCTTCGTCTGGCCCTAAAAAAGCAAAAGTTATTCCTCCGCTTTTTACAAAACTCCAAACAAAATAACCTGCAGCTAAGATAAGGATTGTGACCAATGCTCCACCCCAAAAAGTTTTTAAAAAATCTTTGATTTTCATAATATTTGTTTCTAATTTATAATAATTACTTTATATTATATCGACAATACTACTGTATTACGTTAGCAATGTTACTACATTACAGCAACAATATTACTATATTACCTTAGCAATGTTACTACATTATATCTGATTTTATTATTAAAGTAAATTTATCAAGAAACTTCTGAAGATATTCCTTTTCTTTGAGAATCTCTCTAACAAGAATGACTCGTAAGAAATCCCGAAAAGTGGAATTAAATAAAAAATTTAAAAATTTTCTTTGTTGGCTGCTAATAGGCCAGTCATTTTTGTCATGGTGCAACTGGCAAATAATTCCTTTTCTCTCAAAACTAAAAAATTTATTATTAATTTTACTGCCACATTCAATACATCCATCTAAGAATGGTGAAAAACCAAGAATTTTCAAAAATTGAGCATTAAAATATATCCACGTAAAATCAGCTATCTCAGGAAATTTATTTAAATTCTTTTCCAAAAAATAAAAGGTATCAAGAAGTAGTTTCCAAATATCAGCATCAGATTGTTTCTCTATAACTAACCCGTTAACTAAATCTGCAATCCAAAAAGCTATGGTAAGGGCTTTCTTTTTTTTCTTTATCCCCAAATAAGGAATTTCTTCCAATGCGGTAATCAAGCGCGGATTATGCGACATTGCAAATTGAATCTGCGCTAATGTTGGTGTTTCCAAATGTCCTGCAAGTTTAGCATTAATTTTTCTTGCCCCTGGAGCTAATAAACTTAATTTTCCAAATTCTTGGGTAAAAAAGATATAGCGGCGATCATGCTCCTTAATTGGTTCTTGCCTTAAAACAAAAGCTAAAGTTGAGTAATGTTCCATTTGGATTTATCATATCACAAAAGAAAAATATTAGAAAATTCCTTGAAAATATGACTCTTTCGTGATATTTTTAAAACATGCTTCCCCTCGTAGCTTAATTGGACAAAGCATCAACTTGCGGAGTTGGAGATTACAGGTTCGAGTCCTGCCGAGGGGACCACTTACATAACACTATGATTAAACTCTCTAACCCTGTATCAGAACTACGCGGTATTGGTCCGCGTTATTTAAAATACTTGGAAAAATTAGGAATAAAAACAATAAAAGATTTACTTTGGTATTTTCCTTTTCGTTACGAAGATTTTTCCAAAATTAAAAAAATAAATGAAATAAAACCAGAAGAAAAGTGCTCAATAATAGGAACTGTTAAAAAAATTAATGCCAGACGGACATTCAGAAAAAAAATGATTATTATTGAGGCTGTAATTGAAGATGACACAGGCCAGATTACTGCAATTTGGTTTAATCAAATTTATTTATTAAAAAATATACCTTTAGGCGCAACTCTTTCTCTGTCAGGAAAAGTAAAAGGAAAAGGAAAAAAGTTAATCCTTTCCAGTCCATCTTATGAAATCATCTCAAAGCAAAAACTGGAAAAAGAATTTTATCAAGAGCTTAAACACACTGGCCGCTTAATCCCTATATATTCAGAAACAAAAGGCCTAAGCTCTAAAGCGCTGCGTTATTTTATTAAACCACTTCTGGAATTGACCCAAAATATAGAAGATACGCTTCCTAATTTTATACTTAAAAAACATCGGCTAATTGGGCTCCAAGAATCACTTAATCAAGTTCATTTTCCGTCATCTTTACTTTTGGCAAAAAAGGCAAAGAGAAGATTTGTTTTTGAATCATTATTACTTTCCCAACTTTATCTTTTAAAAATAAAAAGAAAAAACGCCCTTTTAAAAACCCCAAAAATTAACCTTAATATTCCTCTTCTTCAATCATTTACAGGTTCTCTATCATTTCCTTTCACTGAATGTCAAAGGAAAACAATATGGGAAATCGCTAAAAATCTTCATCAAAGACCCATGAATCGGCTTTTAGAAGGAGAAGTAGGCTCTGGAAAAACTATAGTCGCTGTTGCCGCAAGTTTATTAATAATAAAATCAGGATATCAAGTGGCTGTAATGGCCCCAACAGAAATATTGGCTAAACAACATTTTAATGAATTTAAAAAGATTCTTAAACCATTTCAAGTAAAAATCGCCCTCCTAACATCTTCAACAACAAAAATTTATGACGATGGATTAGAAGATAAAATTTCTAAACAATCATTAAATAAAATCATTGCTTCCTCAAATCCCATCCTTGTAATCGGAACTCATGCTCTTATTCAAAAGAATGTCCGTTTTAGCCGCTTAGGATTAATTATTGTTGATGAACAGCATCGCTTTGGCATAGAGCAAAGAAAAAAACTTATTGCTAAAAACGCTAATAAAAATGAAATGCCGCATCTTTTATCAATGACAGCCACGCCTATTCCTCGTACTTTGGCTCTGGCTTTTTATGGAGATTTAGACCTTTCTGTGTTAGATGAACTGCCAAAAGGAAGAAAAGAAATAATTACCAAAGTTATTACTCCAAAAGGCAGAGAAGAAGTTTATGGTTTTATTCGTGAAGAAATTAATAAAGACAGGCAAGCTTTTGTTATTTGCCCAAGAATTGAAGAAACAGAAACATCTGATATTAGGGCAAAAGACCTAATCACTTTATCAGAACGACTAAATTATGAAGTAAAAGCAGTTAAAAAAGAATACAAAAAATTATCAGAAAAAATCTTCCCTGATTTAAATGTTGCTATGCTACATGGAAAAATGAAGCCAAAAGAAAAAGAAATTGTGATGAAAGATTTTCAAGAAAACAAAATCAACCTTTTGGTATCTACTTCCGTAATAGAAGTAGGCGTTGACATTCCAAACGCATCCCTAATGATAATTGAGGGAGCAGAACATTTTGGCTTAGCGCAATTGCATCAATTTAGAGGCAGAATAGGCAGATCTCATTATCAATCTTATTGTTTTCTCTTTTCTGAATCGCCTAATCATTCTATTACCAGTCGTCTAAGAATATTGGTTAAATGTAATGATGGATTCCGCTTAGCAGAAATGGATCTTTCTTTAAGAGGACCTGGGGAATTTTTAGGCACTAAACAATCTGGAATCCCTGACTTAGTTATGAGCTCGCTTCTTGATAAAGAATTAATAGAAAAAATTCATAAACAAGCGCAAGAAATTCTCCAGCAAGATCCAACATTAAAAAAATGGCCTTTATTGCTGGCCAATTTTCAAGAATTTACTCAAAAAACCACTAATCTTAGAGTAACTTAACCTGAATTTCTTTTTTCTCTTGTTTACTCCAATAAATAATTCTAATTACATCGCCAATTTTATATTGCGCTAAAATTCGAGATAAATTAAATTGTTTGGTTATTTTTTCATTATTAATTTCCAATATAATATCACCCTCTTTTAACCCGGTCTTTTCTGCTGCTCCTCCAGAAACTATTCCACCTCGTCCGGGAATTGTCTCATAAATAATAAAAGCGCCATAATCAAAAGAAAAATGATGAAGTTTTTGCATCTCTTCATCAATCAAAAAATATCTCACCCCCAAACTGGGACGGCATAACTTCCCATGTTTTTTTACATCCTCCAAAATACTTTTAGCTTGATTAACAGGAATAGCAAAACCAATATTTTCCACACCTAAAACCACTGCTGTGCAAATGCCTATAACTTTTCCTGAAAGATTGATTAAAGGCCCGCCAGAATTTCCAGGATTAATGGCCGCGTCTGTTTGAATCAAACCAAAAAATTCTTGAATATCTTCTCCAATTTCTGTTTTTATGTCTCGTGAAAGCCCTGAAATAATCCCACGGGAAACAGTATTTTGAAATTCACCTAAGGCATTGCCAATAGCCATAACAGTCTGCCCTAATTTTAATTCTGAAGAATTGGCAAATTTCAGATAAGGAAAATTATTGCCATCAATTTTCAACACAGCAATATCAGTTATTTTATCTCTAACCAAAATCTGGCATGAATAAATTTTGTTTTGCCAAACTACAGTATAAGAAGCTTCTTCATCTTCGACTATATGACGATTTGTTAAAATATAGCCATTAGAGGAAACAAAAAAACCTGAACATCCGCCAATTTTAACCATACCTTTTTCATCAACTAAATATCTTGCTGTATCTGCTCCTATATCTTTTTTAATTTTTGACAATTCTTTAGACATTAAAACAGCTACCACTGAAGGTGTAGCTGTTTTTACCGCTTTAATAGTCTGATTAGATTCTGAAAAAAACATATTTTTATGTGCGCGGGAGAGGACTCGAACCTCCACGTCCTTGCGGACACATCCCCCTCGAAGATGCGTGTCTACCATTCCACCACCCGCGCAAACAAAATATTACTTGACCTCTTTTTTCAATTTAGCGCGAATCTGTTTCTGAGATTTATCTCTAAGAAAATACAATTTTGCCCTCCTTACTCGAGCAGCTCTAACTAATTCAATCTTCTTTATTTTTGGAGAAAAAACAGGTAATATCCATTCCACGCCTATTCCATCCATTATTCTTCTTATAGTAATAGTGGCGCCTGGTTCTTTGCCATGCTTTCTTGCTATTACTAACCCTTCTATATGCTGCGTTTTTTCTTTATCCCCATCTTTAATGCTCTTAGAAATCTTAATGTACATTCCAGGTTTTATTTCTTCTGCTTTTATTTCAGTCATATTTAATAATTTTAATCTATTGCTATTACCTTAACACAGATAAATGGCTTTCGTCAATTTTAGGTTCTAATTGCTGCAGTATTTTCTTTAAATCCTCTGGTAAAGGTGCTTCTGTTTTAATCAATTTTCCAGAAGGCAAAATAAAAGAAACTGTTTGGGCATGAAGAAAATGGCGGGATAAATTTAATTTATTTAATTTTTTCAGCTTGCCATACACCTTATCGCCAACCACAGGAAAACCAATACTTGCCAAGTGCACTCTTATTTGATGCGTACGACCAGTTTGAGGGAAAATCTCCAGAAGCGTATACCCTTTATATGGCTTTAGAACCTTATATTTTGTTAAAGTCATTTTCCCTTTATCTTTCTTAACCACAACTTTCCTTTTTATTGGTGATTTTTTGGAACGTATTAAGGGCAGATCTATTATTCCTTGTTGCCTTTTAATCTCCCCTTTTACTAATGCAATATATTTCTTTTTTATTTTTCTTGTTTTGAAAAGATTTTTAAAATAATTAAATATAAAATTATTTTTAGCAAGAATAAGCGTGCCTGATGTTTCTTTATCCAAACGATGCACAATACCCGGTCTTAATGAATTTTCGCCTACATTAAAAACAGAAGGATTTTTTTGTAAAAACCAACTCGCAATTGACGGATTATTGATATTATTAACAGTCGGATGAACTATTATTCCTGCGGGCTTATCAATAATTAATAAATCTTTATCCTCATACAAAATTTTTGGTTCAGGAAAAACAGACTGAGGTTTTATTAAAGATAACTTTTTAGTTGAGCTTAGAAAATCAGAAATTTCTAATAAAATCTTTTCTTTCCCTTTTAAAATAAAACTCGGCTTAGTTTTAGTTCTACCTTCAATCTTTATTTTCCCTTTTTTAATACAATGAATAATCTTTTCACGAGAAATATCCTTTATTTTCTCCTTTAAATATTTATCTAAACGAATAGGCTTGGAAAGCTCTTTAACTTTTATAATTTTTGGCATAAATTTTCTTTATTTTTTGAAAAGTTTTTTCAAAATCATGGGAAACAACTAATTCTAAGCTCTTTTTTCCTAATTTTTTCCTTAAATTTTTGTTTTTAATAATTTCTATAATCGCTTCAGCGTATTCTTTTGGATTAAACGTTTCTACTAAAAATCCATTTTCTCTATTTTTCACTAATTCTGGCAAAGCGCCTTTTTTAGCAGCAACAACAGGCAGACCAGAGGCCATTGCTTCCATTGTCGCCAAACTTTGAGCTTCAATTGGAGATGGCATTACAAAAAGAGTGGCTAAGCGATAAAATTTCGTCAAATCTGAATCTTGAGGCTTAATAGGTCCTAAAAAACACACGTTTTCTTTAAAAGAATAGTCTTTATGCGCCAACTGGCAAATCAGCTCTTCTTTCAAATCACCGCCCCCTAAAAAAAGAAAATTAACATCAACTTCTTTTAAAACCAATGGAATCGCTTTGATAAGAGTCTCTAAATTTTTATCTTTATCAATGCGCCCGCTATAAAGAACAATGGGTTTGGAAATAAAATCTTCAATCTTATATTTTTTTAAAAATTCCTCGGAAATCCGACTTTTAATAAAAGTACCAAGATTGACTCCGTTGGAAACAACTTCCACTGGAATATTTATTTCCCATTTAATGACTTGCTTCTTAATAAATTCACTCGGCGTAATTAAAATCTTACAATAATTGTTAATAAAAGCCGCTAAAACTTTTGCCATTGTTTTTTCTGTTGTCTTTTGTAAAAATTTAGGCAATTTTAAATAAGACAAAGGAAATTTTAAAGAAGAATGCTGTGTGGCAATAACAGGAATCTTCCTTTTTTTCGCTTCAAAGGCCAAAGACTGGGAAATAAAAAAAGGATCCTGAATATGAATAATATCGGGCTTAAATTCATCTAATATTTTTCTAATATGCAATGAAGCTAAATAACTGACTTTCAGTTTCTTTCTTATAGGATTTGCATGGGATTTAATTCGTATAATAGTATAATTATGGGAATCTGAATCAATTTGAAAATCCCCATCAGGTGAAGCGGTAATTATATAAACCTTGTTTTTTTTATTCTGGCTAAAATAATCAGCTAATCTCTCTGTAGAAATTGTTACACCAGAAATATGAGGTAAAAAAATCTCCAAAGCATAAAAAATCTTCATGGTATTTTAATTATAACAAAAGCAGATATTACTAACAAATAAAAAACGCCTAAATATTAGGCGATTTTGTGGGTGATGCTGGAATTGAACCAGCGACCTCTTCGATGTCAACGAAGCACTCTAAACCACTGAGCTAATCACCCCTTGGTGCGCACGGCAGGGATCGAACCTGCGACCACCGTCTTATAAGGGCGGCGCTCTACCACTGAGCTACGTGCGCATTTTTAAAAGTTTTTATTTTACCAATTTTTCAAATTCTTCTTTTTCCAAAGTTTCTTTTTTAATCAATTCTTTGGTAATTCGTTCTAGCTTGTCTTTGTTTTTCTTAAGTAATTTCTTGGTGCGATTATAGCACTTTTTAAGAATACCAACTACTTCTTTGTCTATTTTAGCTGCTGTTTCTTCAGAATATTCTCTTTCTGTAGCAATTTCTTTGCCTAAAAACACTAGTTCTTCTGTTTTCCCAAAAGAAATTGGTCCGATTTTCTTACTCATACCATATTTTGTTACTAATGCTCTGGCTATATTTGTCGCCTCTTTTAAATCATTGGCAGCGCCAGTTGATATATCCTTAAATTTAATCTCCTCAGCTACATATCCTCCTAAAAGAACAGACAAATCATCTAGAAATTCCGAGCTGGTTTTCATATATTTTTCTTCAGTTGGCATTCGCATTGTATAACCAGCTGCTCTTCCTCGCGTTATAATAGAAATTTTTCTTACGCGAGCTGTATTAGGAAATAAAGCGGATATTAAAGCATGGCCAGCTTCATGATAAGCAGTAATTTCTTTTTCTTTCTTTGTCAAAACTCTACTTTTTCTCTCTGGACCTAAAATAACCTTTTCTATAGAATCTAATAATTCCTTCTGGGTAATATCTTTTTGATTTCTTCTGGCTGCCAAAATAGCGGCTTCATTTGTTAAATTAGCTAAATCAGCGCCAGAAAAACCCGGAGTTCGTTCTGCTACCTCCCTTAAATTAACTAATGGGGCTATGATTTTACCTTGAACATGAATTTCTAATATCTTTTCCCTATCATTAATACTAGGCAAATCTAAAATTACTCGTCTATCAAAACGTCCTGGCCTCAATAAAGCTGGATCTAAAACATCTGGCCTGTTTGTCGCGGCAATCACTATAGTCTTAGTATCCCTGTCAAAACCATCCATTTCAACTAAAATCTGATTCAGGGTTTGTTCTCTTTCATCATGACCTCCACCAATACCAGCGCCTCTTACCCTGCCAATAGCATCAATCTCATCAATAAACAAAATTGAAGGAGCTGCTTTTTTAGCTGTAGCAAAAGTATCTCTCACACGACTAGCTCCTACTCCAACAAACATTTCTACAAATTCTGACCCAGAAATATGAAAAAAGGGCACTTTTGCTTCTCCTGCTACTGCTCGGGCTAATAATGTTTTCCCTGAACCAGGAGGCCCCATCAAAAGAACTCCGCGAGGAATTTTAGCTCCTAAATCATGAAATTTCTTTGGGGTTTTTAAAAACTCAACAACTTCTTTTAATTCTTCTTTAGGCTCTTTCAGACCAGCCACATCTTTAAAAGTAATTCTGTCTTTAGAAGGAGAAAATAATTTAATATTAGAACGAGAAAAAGAAAAAATCTGCATTGCTCCCTGATTAGCACGACGAAGAGTATAAAACAACAAAAACCCTATTAAAAGAATCGGGATAAGTATCGGTAATATTATAGTAAAGAAGATAGCTGACGCGCCATCACCCTCAATCTCTATATTTAAAGAAGATATTTCTTCTGGAGAAAAGCCAAAGCTTTGAAGAGTTTCTGGAAAAGAAACATTTATTTCCCTTTCTGTAACTAAAACAGTATCATCCTCAAGAAAAATATTAATGCGGCTAGGGTGAATTACGACTTTTGTTATTTCTTGTTCTCTTAAAGATTCAATCGCTTCAGAAAAACTTACTTTTTTTGTTTCTAAAGACGTGTCCCCTATAGCAGAAAAAATCAAAGAAAGAGCCAAAAAAAGGAGAAACACTATTAAAAAAGACTTAGCTAATTTATTCATAGCAATACTATCTTATATTAAACTTAACTAAAAATCAATTTTATTTCGAACAAAGTGAGAAACAAGGTTCTGCGAAGCAGGTTCTTATGGATAGATTGGTTCGGTTATACCTTGAAGATGAGAAATAGCGCTATTCACTGATTCTAAAGATGAACTCATTATAAGATATGTATCAGAAAAAGCATAAGTAATTGCTGCTTCTTCCCCAGAATAAGTAAAGTAACGAATTTCTGCGCCTGCATTAGTAGTTTCTTTAAAATCATTGGCAGTTTTCTTAGGAATACTTACAAGAAAAAAATCTTTCAAATCATTCAAAATTCCTAGTCTTTTTTCCCAAGCTAAGAAAATAGATTTCACTTCCTCTTTACTTTCTTCTCCAATATCAATAATTAAACCAAGCGATGGATTAACTGCTCCATAGTAAGAATAAACTAAGTATTTACGAGCCAACATATAAGGCTTTAATCTTGTTGGTAATTGCGGAATAAGAGAGAGAACTACTTCTTCGTTTGTAAGAGCATCATTGTGTACTTTAGGAATAAGAATTTTGAAAGTTCCAGGAGCAGCCATTTCAGAAGTGGCTGAATCTTTTATAGCCTTGACAACATCTGAACCGCTAATTTCTATATTAAAAAGGGATTTTTGAAACGGACCACTGATTTGAGGATATGGTGAAGCAGCTAGAGTTGTAGTTGTTGTGCTTGTAGTTGTAGTTGTCGTAGTAGTAACAGCGGGTTTAGCTTCAAAAAACTTAGGCCAAAGATAAAAATATCCTAATGCAGCTACTGCCACGATTAATACACCTATAATGATAAAGGGCAATAATTTATTTTTCTGTGGAGGTTCTTCCTCAGTAGTTGGAAACTCAGACATTCCAACTGGCGCTTCTGGTGCAAAAGAAGGCTCTGACTCAGAAAAAGCTGGTTCTGGCTGCATACTAGGCTCTGCTTGCTTATCTTGCATACTGGGTTCTTGTTCCATAGAAGAAACAGGAGTAGGAGTGACAGGAAGAGACGATGGTGGAGGAGGAGGTGGAGGCGGCATTCCTGAAATTGCTCCTCCTTCAGATTTAATTTTTTCTAAGTCTGACTGCGATGTTCTTATAAAAACATTTGAAGGTGGAGGAGAAAATTTTTGTTCTGGTTCCTCTTGTTCAGGAACTTGCCCAGAAGATTGTTCTGGAGTTGCTCCAGAATCTTCATTAGAAACATTAGAAGGTAAAGAAAAATTTTCTGGCATGTTTTTAAAAAATTAAAGTTTAAGCTTGCTCATATTTATTTATATTATACCATAAAAATAAATGTCAAGAAAATTTACTTTTATCATTTTTGTCAGAAGCGTCTTTCAAGGAAAGAGAGATCTTGCCGTTTGGCTCCACTTTCTTAATCTTTAGTTTTAAAGTATCGCCTACATGAACAACATCTTCCACCTTAGCTACATGACGGGAAGCTAATTCTGAAATATGAAGAAGTCCTTCTTTGCGACCGCCTAAATTTATAATAGCCCCAAAATCCCTAATTTCTGACACAGTCCCTTGCACCAATTCGCCTGTTAAAAATTCTTTGGTTACTTCTTTAATTCTGGAAATTGCTGATTGGGCTTTTTCCTCATCAGAAGCTGTCACAAAAACAGTGCCATCATCATTAATATCAATAGCAGCGCCAGTATCCTCAATAATCTTATTTATAATCTTGCCGCCAGGACCAATGAGGTTACCAATTTGTTCTTGTTTTATTTTTAAAATAAATATTCTTGGAGCAAAAGGAGAAAGATCTTTTCTTGATTCAGAAATAACTTTATTCATCTTTTCTAAAATAAAAAGTCTTGCATCTTTAGCTTTATCTAAAATTTCTTCCAAAATTTTTGATCCTACACCTTTTATTTTCACATCTATTTGCAAAACCGTTATTCCATCCTTGGTTCCAGCTGCTTTAAAATCCATATCTCCATAATGATCTTCAAACCCTTGAATATCAGTTAAAATTTTATATTGATTATTTTTATCCATTATCAAACCCATAGCAATCCCAGCAATATGCTCTTTAATTGGAACTCCACTCGCCATTAAAGCTAATGATGAGGCGCAAGTAGCTGCCATAGAAGTAGAGCCATTTGAAGATAAAATTTCTGAGACTACTCGAATTGTATAAGGAAATTCTTCTTGTGAAGGAATCATTGGTAAAATAGCCTTTTCGCCTAAAGCGCCGTGTCCAATTTCTCTCCTACCAGGGCCTCTTAAAGGCGCTATCTCCCCTGATGAATAAGCTGGAAAATTATAATGATGCAAAAATCTTTTTTCACCTGAAATTTCCATTCCCTGCAAAAGCAAAACATCGCTTGGGGCCCCTAAAGTAACAACTGACAAAACGTGAGTTTTACCTCTCATAAATAAAGCTGAACCATGAGGCCGCGGCAAAATATCAATAGCCACTTCCAAAGACCTAATTTCATCTAATTTCCGTAAATCAGGCCTTTTCTCTTTTTCTAAAATATTTTTATGCACAACTTCATCAATCTCCTCCTCTAAAATAGATTTAGCATCAATCAAACTCTCCTCTGCGTAATCTTTATTTTTCAGATGCTCTATCAATTCTTCTTTTAAAAGGAATAGATTATTCTCTCTTTCATTCTTATCTACAACATAAATAGCAGATTCTAATTTATTTTTTAAAAAGTTTCTTACTTCTTCTTTAATATTTTTATCATATTCTTTTAAAATGATGTCCTGTTTAGGAGAGCCCTCTTTAATAATAATGCTACTTAATTCTTTATTAAGATTCTGAATTTCCTTCTGAGCTATCTTTATAGCCTCTTTCACAATGTCTTCTGGAACTTCTTTAGATTCTGCTTCTAACATATTTATTACATTATCAGGACCTGAAACTACCATATTCAAAGAAGCTTCTTCTCTTTGCTTGTAAGTTGGATTAATAATAAATCCTGTTTTTTCTGACCAATTAATTCTAACTGCCGCAATTGGTCCTTGCCATGGAATATTAGAAGTGTCTAAAGCTAATGAAGCAGCAATAATTCCTAATATATCAGGATCATTCTCCTCATCAATTGACAAACAAGTAATTACGATCTGAACATCCCTTCTCATATTAGCGGGGAAAAGAGGTCTAATGGTTCTGTCTATAAGACGGCTAGTCAAAATCGCGCTGTCTGATGGTCGAGATTCTCTTCTAAGAAAACGACTGCCGTAAATTTTACCAGCAGCATAATATTTTTCTTCATAATTAACCATTAAAGGAAAGTAGTCTAAATCCATTCTATCTGCTTTACCCATCACTGCAGAAGCTAATACCACAGTATCCCCCATCCTTACTATTACTGAGCCATTGGATTGTTCGGCAAGATTAGAAAACTCTACACTTATAATTTTATCTCCGATTTTTAATTGATATTCTTTTTTTTCCATTTGTATTATTTTAATTCTGTTTTATTTATTTTATTTATGATGCCTTTTAAACCTACTTTTAATAATATTGGGTAATTTTTTCGCAAAACCTTGTTTTTGAGATTTAAAGAGAAAATAATCTGGGCGGGAATCTAAATCTGTAAATTCATCAACTAATTCCTTCAAGCGAAAGGAAGAAGTTTTTCCAAATCCCATAAGTTCAACCTGCTTTCCTAATGCTTTTAGATATTCTACCAGAGGAATAAAATCCCCATCTCCACTCACTAAAACTAACACGTCAACATTAACACATAATCTGATAGCATCTACTGCCAAGCCTACATCCCAATCTCCCTTTTTTGTTCCATCAGGATAAACTTGTAGATCCTTTAATTGAACTTCTATTCCAGCCTTTTCCAAAGCATCAAAAAAAGAAGCCTCGCCAGGCTCATCAGCTTTAGTAGCATATGCAATTGCCCTAATTAATTGGCGACCAGCTGTTGCTTCTAAAAGAAGATTCTTAAAATTTACTCTGGCGCCGTAAAGATTCTTCGCAGAATGATAAAGATTTTGAACATCTATCAAAACTACTATTCGTTGATTTTTGTGTCTTATAAGCATAAATAAATTAGAGACCAAGTTTCTTCATCGTTTTGTTATAACGACGAAGCGATACTTTTTTTAAATAAGAAAGAAGCCTTCTTCTATCAGAAACCATGCCTAAAAGACCCCTCCTTGAATGATAATCTTTGGGATGTTTTTTTAAATGCTTGCTTAATAATTTTATTTCTTTGGTTAATAAAGCAATCTGCACTTCAGGAGATCCAGTATCTTTTTTATGAGTAGCAAATTCTTCAATAACTTTTTCTTTTTGTTTTGCAGTAAGCATATTTTAATATCTTTATATTATCATAATCCTCTGACTAAAGCAATATTTAAGACATAAAATCCTGCCTGGCAGTAAGCAGAGGCCTTTTTGGCGATTCTAATTTGCTGGGGGACGTGGATTCGAACCATTCATCCGAATCTACCTAATAAAAGATTTGTCTTAGCGGAGGGTGTGGGATTCGAACCCACGGGCCGCTTTTACACGACCGAAGATTAGCAATCTCCTGCTTTGGACCACTCAGCCAACCCTCCTTAAATTTATTTTTATAAATATTTGGTATTAATAAGTTTATCTGAAAGAAACAAAAAATGCAACCTGACCCTTGACAAAAATTATTTATATGCTAAAATCTAAAAAGTCTCCCAAAAAGGGAGTTTTTTAATGTAAAATTAAAATATTATGGATATTCTTAATAAAGCTGCAAAATCCGGAATTCTTGTCTTGGTCCTAAGTTTTAGCTTTTTTAGCCCTTGGTCAGGATTAATAGTAGAAGGATCACCGTCTACTATTATTAATAGCTCTGAACAAGAAATTCTTAGCGCTGACAATGAAGAATTTTATCATGATTCAAATGATACCTTTTTTACAGCTGCTTATTCTCTTCAGCCCTCAATTGAAACAAGAAAAATTACTGTCACAGCATACTCTTCTACTCCAGACCAAACAGATGATTCTCCCTTTATCACCGCTTCTGGCGCATGGGTTTATGATGGAATTGTTGCTTCTAATTTTTTACCATTTGGGACAAAAGTAAGATTCCCCGAACTATTCAGAGATAAGATTTTCACTGTTGACGATAAAATGCATGAGCGTTTTACCAATACAAGAGTAGATATTTGGTTTGCTGATAAGGAATCGGCAAAAGAGTTCGGTATAAAAGAAACAGTAATGGAAATATTAAGATAAAAATAGTTTATAGTAATTAATAATTAAAACATCCCGTTTTCCAACGGGATGTTTTTTTAGTGCCCAGGGTGGGATTCGAACCCACAAACTCTTAAGAGTCAAGGATTTTAAGTCCTCCGCGTAAACCGTTCCGCCACCTGGGCAACAAAATCATTTAAACTCGAGGCCTGGGTGGGAATCGAACCCACGTATAAGAGTTTTGCAGACTCACGCCTTACCACTTGGCTACCAGGCCATTAATATAATCTTATTAAATTTTTCTAAAAAATTCAAGTAAATCTCCTTTTTCTATTTGCTCTGGACAATTAACCACTAAACCACATTCTTCACCTGCATTAATATTCGAAACATCAGCCTTATTTTTTTGCAGATTTAAAATTTTGCCTTGGCTAATTATTTCTTCTTCACGCAACAAACGAAAACGAATTTTATTTTGAATCTTGCCTTCAATAACCTTTCCCCCTATTAATTGACTACCTTTTATGGGATTAAAAATAGCTAAAACTTCCAATTTCCCAAGAATTTCTTCTGTTGGTTTTTTTATAAACTCATTTTCTACTAATTCTTTAATCTTATCTTCAATTTCATAGACAACACTCCCTTCAACCAACAATAAATTTTTGTTAGATAAAAGAATATTATTTGTCTCTGGTCTTTTTCTGACCCTAAAGCATATAATTAGGGTTTTTCCTGATGGAACTATTTTAAAATCACTTTCAGAAACATCACCAGTTTCGTTTTTTAAGAGCAGAAAGGACCAATCATTTTTTTCTCCTAATTGCGCTATGATTTGTTCTAATGCTTCGCCTGAACCAGATGTGTCACTTTTTATAATAATTGGGATTTTAATTTTTGAATCCTTATTTCCTAATTCTTTTCCAACTACTCTTGACCCTTCGGCTTCGCTCAGGGCCGAACTGCTCAGGACAGATTCATTCCCAGTTAAAAACTTTGCTCCTACTGATACTGGCTTTTCAAAACCAAGTACTTTCACTGGTGAGGAAAAAGTCGCTTCAGGAATAGATTTTCCTTGAAAATTTTCCAAAATTTTTACTTTTCCTTCAATCTGATCTGCTTTTATATTATCCTTCAGATGAAGGGTGCCATTAGTAATAATTAAACTTGTTGTATTTCCTCTAAAGCGGTCTAAATGGGATTCTATCACAACGCCTGAAGCTTGATTGTTTGGATTAGCTTTTAATTCCTGCATCTCTGACAACAAAAGAATAAGTTCTAAAAATTCATCAATGCCTTGTCCTGTTTTTGAAGAAACACCAATAAAAGGAACATCGCCGCCCCGGCCTTCCAATAATACTCCTGCTTCAGATAATTCATTTTTTACTTTTTCTAAATTAACTCCCTCTTTGTCAGTTTTTGTAATTGCCACAATATAAGGAATCTGAGCTTCCTTTATATCCTTTAATGATTCTTTCGTTTGCACTTTTACTCCTTCATCAGCAGCAACTACTAAAATAGCGATGTCAGCGACCTTTGCTCCCCGAGAACGAATTTTAGAAAATGCTTCATGTCCAGGAGTATCAATAAAAGTGATTTTTTTGCCTTCTACTTCAATTTCATAAGCGCCAATATGTTGAGTAATCCCTCCTGATTCTTTTTCAACAATTTTTGTTTTTCTAATATAATCCAAAAGACTTGTTTTGCCATGATCTACATGCCCCAAAACAACGATAATCGGAGGACGTGAAACTAAACCTAATTGTTTATTTTTATCTTTCATATTAATAAATATGGCGGAGGGGACAGGACTCGAACCTGCAAGCCCTTACGGGCACCAGTTTTCAAGACTGGCGCATTACCATTCTGCCACCCCTCCAAAAAAGATTTGTGCCCCCACCAGGATTCGAACCTGGATTAATGGCTTAAGAGGCCACTACTCTGCCGTTGAGTTATGGGGGCTTAAACAATTTATGTCGTGCCCTCGGCAGGATTCGAACCTGCAATCTTCTGTTCCGAAGACAGAAATGTTATCCAGTTACACCACGAGGGCATGATTGAAAAAAAAGTTGTTTTGCTTTATGATTAGAAGAACGTACTATACTAATTGTTTATTATTTAATATACGTTAAAATATATTAAAAATTAAAATAAAAGTATTTTAATTATAGTAAAAAAGTCATAAATATGCAAATGCCGTTAGAAGTATTAGAAATAATAAAAAAACTGAGTCAAGCTGATTTTGAGGCCTATATTGTCGGGGGATGTGTCCGAGACCTTATCCTAAGTAAAACCAAAGAATCAAAAAGGGATCCAAAGGATTGGGATATTACTACCAATGCCTCGCCTGAACAAATTCAAAAACTCTTTCCTGAGAGTGTTTGTGAAAATGAATTTGGTACTGTTTTAATAAAAACTGATTCAAAAAACCCAGATTTAAAAATTATTGAAGCCACTACTTTTAGAAAAGAAGAGAAATACAGTGATAAGCGCCATCCTGACAAAATAGAATTTGCTGAAACAATTGAAGAGGATTTAAATCGTCGTGATTTCACTGTCAATGCAATGGCTCTTCGTCTTGAAACGCAAGACTTAAAACTTAAAACTAAAGAAAAAAGTTATAAGCTGCAAGCTGCAAGTTATAAAATTATTGATCCTTTTAATGGACAAAAAGACCTGCAAAAAAAACTTATCAGAGCAGTAGGAAACCCAAAAGAACGGTTTTCTGAAGATGGCTTGCGCTTAATGCGAGCTATTCGTTTTGCCTGCGAATTAAATTTCCAAATAGAGCCACAAACATTGGGTGCCATAAAAGATAATACTTCTCTTCTCAGCTTTATTTCTAAAGAAAGAATTCGGGATGAATTAATTAAAATTATCAATTCCCCGCAAGCTGTTAAAGGAATTTTTCTTTTACAAGAAAATAATTTGCTAAAACAAATTATGCCCGAACTAGAAAAAAGCATTGGGGTAACTCAAAACAAACACCATATTTATACTGTTTGGGAACATGCTTGGCGCTCTCTAAAATATGCCTGCGAAAAAGGGTATAGTCTAGAAGTAAGATTTGCCAGTTTATTTCACGACATTGGAAAACCATATACTAAAGAAGGTGAAGGTATAGACGCTACTTTTTATAACCATGAATGGCAGGGAGCAAAAATTACAGCCCGTATTCTTAGCCGTCTAAAATTTCCCAAAGATAAAGCAGAAAAGATTATTAAATTAGTGCGTTATCACGGCTTTGTTTATGACCCGGAAATTACTACAGACGCTGCTATACGCAGATTATTAGTTAAAATCGGAAAAGAAAATATTCAAGAATTAGCTCAAGTAAGAGAAGCTGATAGAATAGGATCTGGATGTCCCAAAGCTCTTCCTTTTCGTCTTCGTCACTTTCTATTTCGCGTAGAAAAAGTATTACAGGAATTGGGAGGACAACAACCATCTCTTAAAATATTAAAAATAAATGGTAATGATATAATTAAAACATTGCGCATTGAATCAAGTCCTAAAATCGGAGCAATTTTAAGTATTTTATTGGAACAAGTATTGGATGATTCTAAAAAGAATAATAAAAAATATTTAAAAAAAGAGGCGAAAGAATTAAACCAGCTTTCTGAAAATGAATTAAAGAAAAAACAAAAAATAGCCCAAGAAAAATACAAAAATCTTTTAGAAGAAAATGAAAAAGAAATTAAAAAGAAATATTATGTAGAATAACGGGCCGTAGTGTAGCGGTAGCACGAATCCTTCGGGAGGATTTAGCCCGAGTTCAAATCTCGGCGGCCCGACCACGTTTAACGTGGTCTTAGCACGTCAGACGTGCCGACAAACAATATGAATATATTTCAAACAATTATTTTAGCTATTACTCAAGGCATAACTGAGTTTTTGCCAATTTCCAGTTCTGGTCATTTAGCGGTACTGCAAATTCTCTGGAATTTGCCAAAAGCTTCAATAGCTTTTAGCGCCCTTCTCCATTTTGGAACATTAGGAGCAATATTGGCAGTATTTTGGCAAGAAATTAAAGAAATATTACATAATAAAAATTGGCAATTAATTAAACTTATTATTATTGGAACAATTCCAGCTGCAATTTTTGGTTTTTTCTTCCAAACAAAGATAGAGCAAAGCTTTATGTCTTTGAAATTTATCGGTTTATCTTTTTTAATTACTGCCTTATTTCTTTTCTCAACCAAATATTCAAAAGCACAAAAAGATACAATATCATGGCTTGATGCTTTAATAATAGGAATTGCCCAAGCAGTTGCCCTTTTCCCTGGCATTTCTCGTTCTGGATTTACTATTTCTGCAGGGTTATTAAGAAAATTAAAGCCGGAAATTGCCTACAAATTTTCTTTTCTTTTGGCTCTCCCTGTTATTTTTGGAGCCGTTATTTTACAACTGCCTGCATTGATGCAACAAGGAGAAAATAATTATTTATTAGGCGGACTAGGGATGTTAATTTCATTCTTTGTAGGAATTATCAGTTTAAAAATTTTAGAAAAGATATTGAAAAGAGGAAAATACTTTTGGTTTTCTCTTTATTTAATAATATTAAGCATGGTAATCTTAATATAACAACCTCTCGCTTCGTTCAAGAACGTTGAATTAAAACTAGTAAGTTTCAATATAAATATGCTAAAACAAACAATCAAAAACTTCGTTCAAAAATCATGCGAAAAAACAGCCATAAAAAATAAATGGCCTCTTTCTTCTATTCCTGATGTTTCGTTAGAAATACCAAAAAACGAGCAATATGGAGACTACAGTACAACTATAGCCTTTTCCATTAGCAAAGATGTTAAAAAATCTCCTTTTGAAATAGCCCAAATTTTAATAGACGAGATGCAGCAAAAATTGCCAAAAGAAATAACAAAAGTAGAATTAGCTAAAAATGGTTTTATTAATTTTTTCGTTAATAAAGAATTTATCCAAAAAGAATTAGAAACCATATATAAACAAAAAACAAAATTTGGACTTTCAAAAATAGGTAAAAACAAAACGATAATAATTGATTATTCCTCACCTAATATTGCCAAACCAATGCATATTGGGCATTTACGTTCCACAATCATTGGTGAAACATTGGCTAATTTATATGAGACATTGGGCTATAAAGTGATTCGCTGGAATTATCTTGGCGATTGGGGTACTCAATTTGGAAAATTAATTGCCGCTTATAAGCTTTGGGGGCGGAAAAAAGAAATAGAAAAAAATCCTATTCCTACTCTTCTTGCTTTATATATAAAATTCCATGGGGAGATAAAAAATAATCCGGATTTAGAAAAATTAGGACAGGAAGAATTCAAAAAATTAGAAAAAGGTGATAAAGAAAACAAAGAATTATGGCTGTGGTTTAAAAAAGAATCAATTAAAGATTTTCAAAAAATATATAAACTTTTGGATATTAAGTTTGACCTTCTTTTAGGCGAGAGCTTTCTTGAAAAAGATTTGATTCCATTAGTGAATCTTTTGAAAAAAAAGAATTTGGCGCAAAAAAGCAAAGGAGCGCTTATTGTTCCTTTAGAAAAATTTAATCTTCCTTCTGCCTTAATTCAAAAATCAGACAAAGCAAGCTTATATCTTACTCGCGATCTGGCTTTGCTAAAATACCGTTTCAAAAAATACCATCCTGCAAAAATTCTTTATGTTGTTGGCAATGAACAAGACGTTCATTTTAAACAACTTTTTACTCTATCAAAAATTATTTTTCCAAAAGAAAAAACCGAATTGGTTCATATTAAATTTGGCTTGATATTGTCAGAAAAAAAGAAAAAGTTCTCTACTAGAGAAGGAGAAATTATCCCTCTTGAACAGGTTATTAATCAGATAATTGAAAAATCATTGGAAATAATTAAAGAGAAAAAATCCCAATGGTCACTGCCAAAACAAAAAGAATTAGCCCAAACAATTGCAGTTGGGGCTTTAAAATTTAATGATTTAAAATCATTTCGCGCTTCTGATATTGTTTTTGATTGGAAAAAAATGCTTGATTTTTCAGGAGATACCAGTGTTTATCTTCAATATGCCTATGCCCGTATAAATAAAATTCTTACTAAAGCCAAAAAAATCGGAAAATATGATTGCAAATTATTAACCAATGAATTGGAAATTTATCTCATTAAAAAATTATCTGAATTTCCGGAAATAATTCAAACCAGCGCTGAAAAATATTCATCAAACAATTTAGCTACTTACCTTTTATCATTGGCGGATTTAACTAACAAATATTATGAAGCTATACCTGTGTTAAAAGAAAAAAATAAAGCCAGACAAAACGCCCAACTTGTTCTTCTAAAGACAATCACTAGTGTCCTTGAAAAAGGATTAGAAATATTAGGAATACAAGCATTAAAAGAGATATAGGGATAAAAAAAGGATTGATTTTTGGAAAAATAAGAGTTAAAATAAAGAGAGGTCTTTAAAGATCTCTTTTGTTTACTTGCGGGTATAGTATAGTGGTAGTATAGAATCCTTCCAAGATTCAGGCACGGGTTCGATCCCCGTTACCCGCTCCAAATCTATGAATAAAAAAGTGAAAAAAGACAATTTAAAAACTCGAATCTTTTCCGGCAGCAGACCTACTGGTTTTCTTCATTTGGGTAATTATTTAGGCGGTTTAAAGGGGTATATTGAGCTCCAAAACAAAAAGAATTATGATTGTATCTACGCAGTTGTAGACCTTCATGGTATTACTTCCCCATATAACGCAAAAACTCTTCAAGGTAATATTCGGGAAGTAGTTTTAGAATATTTAGCATGCGGTTTAGATCCTAAAAAATGCCACTTAATAATCCAATCCCAAATTCCAGAACATGTAGAATTAGCCTATTTATTAGGAACGATTTATCCTGTATCCCGCTTAGAGCAATTACCAACATACAAAGATAAAAAAAAAGAACAGCCAAAATATATTAATATGGGGCTTTTTTATTATCCAATTCTTATGGCGGCAGATATTCTTTTGTATAAAGCTCGATTTGTTCCAGTTGGCAAAGATCAAGCGCCTCATTTAGAGGTAACACGTGAAATTGCGCGAGCTTTCAACCGTCATTTTGGCCAAACATTTCCTGAACCTCAAACATATCTTATGCCATTTCCTTATATCCCTTCTTTAACTGGTGAAGGAAAAATGTCAAAATCAAAGTCAGACAGCTATATTAATCTAATTGACGATCTGCTTACTATCAAGAAAAAGCTGGCAAAAGTTCCAACAGATTCAGGAAAAGGCAAAAAAATACCAGAAAAAGGAGGCGTGGCCGTTTTATTGATGTTAATAGAACTGTTTGAAAGCAAGGAAAAAAAGAAAGTTTATAAAAAACTTTATCTTAGCTCAGGAATTAAATATAAAGGATTAAAAGATCAACTTGCTGAAGCGATATATAAAGAATTAAAACCAATCCAGAAAAAAAGAAAATATTATGAAGAGCAACCTGAAATAGTAGATGAAATTTTAAAACAAGGAAAAAAATATGCGTCTCAAATTGCCAAACAAACACTCAAAGAGGTAAAAGAAAAAATGGGGTTAATCTGAAAATATCAAAAATATTTTTAATTGAACTTTATGAAGGATTTATCAGAAAAATCCGAACAAATTGAAGAAAAGCAAAACAATATCCTTGAGGTTATCCAAGTAAAAAATCTCAAAAAAAGATATAAACATATAACAGCCCTTGACGGGATTTCTTTTTCTGTAAAAAGAGGTGAAGTTTTTGGTTTCTTGGGCCCTAATGGAGCGGGTAAAACCACAACGATTAACATTCTCTGCACACTTGCTTTGCCTGATTCTGGATTAGCATATGTGAATGGTTATCATGCAGTAAACGAACCTGATTCTGTAAGAAAATCTATAGGCTTGGTTTTTCAGGATACTACCCTGGATAATCATTTAACTGCCGAAGAAAATCTTTATCTCCATGCCATGCTTTACGGAATTTCTAAAAAAGACTTCATCCAAAGGAAAAGAGAGGTCTTAAAGCTATGCGAACTTTGGAGTAAAAGAAAAATGAAAGTTGAAACATTCTCCGGCGGCATGAAAAGAAGGTTAGAACTTGTCCGGGCTTTGATACATTGGCCTCAAATTCTGTTTTTGGATGAACCAACTATTGGATTAGACCCGCAAACACGAAAAAAAATCTGGGATTATATCTTTACTGTAAGGAATAAAAAAAATACAACCATTTTTTTAACCACCCAATATCTAAATGAGGCGGAAAGATGCGACAGAATCGCTATTATAGACCACGGGAAAATTGTAGCTATTGATACTCCAAAGAATTTAAAAAGGATGATCGGTGGTGATATCATTATTTTTAAAACTGAAAATAATAAGCAAGCTGAGAAAGAATTCCGAAAAAAATTTCCTAAATATCCAATTAAATGGGTTGGCAAAGAATTAAGAATTGAAATAGATAATGGTAATAAGTTCTTGCCAATATTAGTAAAGGCTATTAGCCCTCATATCACTTCAATGCAATTAAGACAGCCTACTTTAGAAGATGTCTTTTTGGAAATTACGGGTAGAAAAATAAGAGAAGAAATTAATGGAAAATTAGAAGAAGAGGAAAATCAAGGATTTGATATATCTTCTTTATTTACTCTTTTTAATTCGCCAGGAGTAGAAGAAAAAAACCAAAAACAGAAAAACGATGAATAAAAAATTACAAACTCTTTATGTGATCTGGTATAGAGAAGTGCTCATTTATTTACGCAATTCTTTGAAATTCTTTACTTCTATATTTTTACCCCTTCTAATTTTAATATTCTTTGGTACCGGATTAAAAGCAATATTTCCTACACCCGTTTTACATTATGATTTTGTGCAATTCTTTTTTCCTGGAATATTAGGTTTAAGCGTTAGCATTATGGCCATTTCGTCCACTATGTCTATTGTTTGGGATAGAGAATTCGGATTTTTAAAAGAAATCCTGGTTTCTCCCATTAGTAGATCATATATTGCTTTAGGAAAAATCTTAGGGGCAACTACAACCGCACTTTTGCAAGGTGTTCTTATTCTACTCATAATGCCCTATTTGGGTATTAATATTGGCATACCTTCATTTATAAAAATTGTTCTTGTTATTTTTCTAATTGGCTATGGAATGGCCGCTTTGGGAATTTTTTTCGCTTCCCGTTTAAAAAAAATGGAAAGTTTTTCTATTCTCTCCCAAATAATTATCGCACCAATGGCTTTTTTGTCTGGGGCTTTTTTCCCTCTAAAAAATGTTCCCTCTTGGATGGCAACAATGGCTAATTATAATCCCTTGGCTTATAGTGTAGATGCTCTGCGCTGGGTTGTTCTTTCCAAGTCCTTAAATAATGAAGAAATTTTACTTATGACTACGCATTCTTTGCCTGTATGTATCCTTTTTCTTCTTGCTTTTAATATTGCTATAACGTTCCTTAGTATTCGAGTGTTTAAAAAATTGAATTGAGCTATATTTATGCTAAAATAAAAATATTATGATTATTCAATGGTTCGGTCATTCCTATTTTCGCATTGACAGCAAAAATAAAATTATTGCTATTGATCCTTATTCTAAATTAACAACTGGCTTAAAACCTCCGCGATTTAAATGCGACATTCTTCTCATTACTCAACAACAAGAAAACCACAATAATAAAAGTGTTATTATGGGCGATCCCTTAACACTTGAAGGGTCCGGGGAAATAGAAACAAAAGGAATTTTTATTGAAGGAATAACGCAAAAATCCAATACAATTTATCTTATAAAATCAGAAGGCGTAACGCTTTGTCATTTAGGAAATTTGGAGAAAAAGAATTTAAAAGAAGAACTCTTAGAGAAAGTTGCGAATGTTGATATTCTCCTTGTTCCCATAGGAGGACATGATACTATAAATTACGAAGAAGCAATTTCTCTAATTAATCAAATAGAACCGAAAATAATTATTCCTATGCATTATGCTTTGCCTAATTTAAAAATTAAATTAGACTCGCTTGATAAATTCCTTAAAGCCATAAGCAAAAAAACGGAAGTTTTAGATAAATTAGTTATTAGAAAAAATAATTTACCAGGAGAAACAAAATTAATAGTATTAAATAAACAGTAAATTTTAGGTTCGGAATTCGTTGATTTATATGAATTCTATGAAAAAGAAAAAGGAAGAAAAAAAAGAAAAAGCCCAATCAATTCAACCAAGAGACATAGCTGAAGAACTTAGAGAGTCCTATTTGGATTATGCTATGTCTATTATCATTTCCAGAGCATTACCTGATGTAAGAGATGGCCTTAAACCAGTGCAAAGACGAATTCTTTTTGCTATGCATGAATTAGGTTTAAGTTCTGGTTCAAAATCTAGAAAATCAGCTGCGGTAGTAGGAGACACCTTGGCAAAATACCATCCGCATAGCGACATTGCTGTTTATGACGCCTTAGTAAGAATGGCTCAAGATTTTTCATTGCGTTATCCCTTAGTCAAAGGGCAGGGAAATTTTGGTAGCGTTGATGGAGATCCTCCAGCTGCTATGAGATATACTGAAGTGAAATTAACTCCTTTAGCCGAGGAATTGTTAGAAGATTTAGAAAAAGAAACCGTAGACTTTATATCTAATTATGATGGTACAAGAACAGAACCTAAATATTTACCAGCAAAATTACCACAGCTTATCCTAAATGGAACTATGGGTATTGCCGTAGGAATGGCAACAAACATTCTTCCTCATAACTTAAAAGAAGTAGCAGATGCTCTCATATATTTAATAGACCATTCACACGCTTCGGTTGAAAATTTGATGAATTTTATTAAGGGCCCTGATTTTCCAACTGGAGGAATTATTTTTGGAAAACAAAATATCTTGGAGGCTTATGCAAATGGAAAGGGCAAAATAATCTGTCGAGCCAGAACAGAAGTCATAGAAGATAAAATAAAAAAGATAATTGTTACAGAAATCCCATACCAAGTAAATAAAGCTGAGTTAATAACTCATATCGCTCATTTGGTGGAAGAAAAAAGAATTGAAGGAATAAAAGACCTTAGAGATGAATCTGATAAAGAAGGGCTCAGAGTTGTTATTGAACTAAAAAGCAATGTAATCCCAAAAAGAATTCTCAATCAATTATTTAAATTTACGTCTCTAGAAAAGAATTTTCATTTAAATATGCTGGCTCTGACAGAAAACGGATTGCAGCCTCAAGTTCTCTCAGTAAAAGACATCCTGGAAGAATATGTTACACACCGGAAAGACATTGTTAAGCGACGCATTGAATATTTGCTCAAAAAGGCAAGAGAAAGAGGGCATATATTAGAAGGGCTTTCAAAAGCTTTAGATCATATTGATAATATTATCAAATTAATAAAAGCATCTGAAAACAAAGAAGACGCGCAAAAAAAACTTATAGCTAAATATCATTTTAGTGAGGTTCAGGCAAATGCTATTTTGGAAATGAGGCTTCAAAATCTGGCTAAATTGGAAAGAAAAAAACTAGAAGAAGAATTAGCAGAAAAACAAAAATTAATAAAAGAATATACATTGATTTTGAAAGAGCCAAAAAGAATTTCTAATATTATTAAAGAAGAGATTAAAAAACTAAAAGAAAAATATGGGGATGAACGACGAACAGAAGTACGGGCATATCTGCCTGAAGCCATTACTGAAGAACAACTTATTCCATCGCAGGAAACATTAATTGCCTTTTCCCAAAATGGATATGTGAAGCGATTTAATCCAAATGTTTTACGGGGACAAAAAAGAGGAGGAAAAGGAGTTACAGCTTACGAAGCAAAAAATGAAGAAGATATTTTAACCCATCTTGTTTCTTGTAATACAAGGGATGCAATTTTGTTCTTCACTGACCGAGGACGTCTTTTTAAATTGCGCGCTTTTGAAATTACAGAAACCTCCCGTACATCGCGTGGAAAAACTATTCAGAATTATCTAAATCTCAATCCTGAAGAAAAGATTATTGTTTTGTTAAATTATCCTTCAAAGCAAGCAGAAATTACTTCCACTTACTTATTAATGGCTACGGAAAAAGGTGTCATTAAAAAAAGCTTGCTTAAAGAATATGACAATATCCGCAAAGGAGGAATTATAGCCCTAAAACTTATGAAAAATGACAGGCTTATCGGCGCTGCTTTATGTAATAAGAATGACGAAATAATTTTAGCTACTAATAAAGGCCAGTCTATACGTTTTTCTGAAAAAGATGCCAGAGCAATCGGCCGTTCAGCAAGCGGAGTCATAGGAATAAAACTTTCTATTAACGACAATGTAATTAGTTTAATTGTTATCAAAACTAAAGAAGAAAAAACAAAAAAACAAATTCTTGTAATTAGTGAGAATGGATTTGGAAAAAGAACAAACCTAAAAGAATATCGAAAACAAAAAAGGGGAGGGCATGGAATAAAAACAATGAAAATCACAGCAAAAACAGGGGATCTTATAAAATCCTGTTTAGTGGAAGGCGAAGAATCTTTAATTGCTGTTTCCCAAAAAGGACAAATCCTCAAAGCGCCTCTTAACGGCATATCTATTTTAAGACGTTCAACCCAAGGAGTAAGAATTATGAGATTAGATCAAGGAGATAAAATTGCTGCAATTACTCTATTGTGAAAGAATTTGATATAATATAAATATTATGACTTCTTTTCTTAATCCAGATGAAATAGTTAAAACCCTTCCTTTAAAAGAAGGGATGACTGTTGCTGATTTTGGCAGCGGCGCAGGATATTTTAGCTTAGCAATAGCTAAGTGCTTAAAACCTTCTGGGAGAGTAATAGCTCTCGACATCTGGAAGCCTTCATTAGAAGCTTTGGAATTCCGTTCTAAATTAGAAGGGCTTTTTAATATTATAGAGCCCCGTTGGGCAAATTTAGAAGATACACGGGGAAGCAACTTGCCAAATGATTCTTGCGACTTGGTTTTAATATCCAATATCCTTTTTGAAATTGAGAAAAAAGAAAGTTTAATTCAAGAGGCAAAAAGAGTATTGAGATTGGAAGGTTATTTAGTCCTTATAGAATGGTATCCTGATAAATTACCTTCGCAAAAAAAACTTTATCCAATTAGCAAAGACGAAAGCGTTGATTTACTGGAAAAATCTGGTTTTCGAGTAGAAAGAGAGTTATCTTTAGGATTAACTCACTATGGATTTCTAACAAAATTAGTAGATAAATGACATTAACTTCACGCCAAAAAAAGATTCTATTAGTCGCCGGTTTAATTATTATTTCTATTATTTTTTTAGGAATAAGATTTCAGAGAACCAGACCAACACCTGTTAGTTTAGAAATTTGGGGGATATTGGATGATTCTAAAACATTTTTACCGATAATTGATAATTTTCAAAAGAAATATCCTTACACTCGTATTAATTATACATTAAAAGACGAAGACACTTATCATGAAAATCTCCTAAAAGCTTTTAGTGATAATCAAGCTCCAGATATCTTTATGCTTTGGAATAGCAATCTTCCTTACTATCAAAATAAAATTTCCCATTTGGACTTAAAAAAGGATAAAGATTTAAACTTATTTGATTTAGACCAAACCTATCCTCAAATAGCAAAAAATGAATTGGTAAAAGGTGACTATTTGCTTGGTGTTCCTTTATATGTTGATAGTTTAGCCCTTTATTATAATCAGGATATTTTAAACTATTATAATATTGCTCTCCCCCCTGCCACATGGGAAGAAGTTCTTAATTTAATTTCCCGTTTGCGCAGAATTAATAATCAAGGACAGATTACACGAGCAGCAATCGCATTGGGATCTCCTTATAATGTTCGATGGAATTTTGATATTATATCGGCTTTAATAATGCAATATGGCGGTAATATTGTTGATATAGATAAAAAACAAACAACTTTTAGATATGATTCATTGATCAATGGCAAAAAAATTTTGCCTTGCGAAGAAGCATTAAAATTTTATACTCAATTTAGTGACTCTCGTTCCCGTTACTATACTTGGAATGATAACTTTACTGATTCGGTAATTGCTTTTAGTAAAGGGGAAACTGCTATGTTAATTGGATATAATCAAGCCCAAAAGATTATAAGAGAGTACAATCCTAATCTTAATTATGGTATTGCTTCTCTGCCACAATTTACTGCCAATTCTTCCAACAAGATAAATTATGGGGATACAATGAGTTTAGTGGTTTCTCAAAATTCAAAATCCCCTGAAGTATGTTGGACGTTTTTAAAATTTCTTGCGCAACAGAATACCGCTAAATTCTATTATCTTCAAACAAAAAACCCCCCTGCCAGATTAGACTTAATTCAAAATTATGTTAATGAACCTGCTAGTGGAATATTCACAAGACAAATTCTAACAAGCCAAAATTGGCATCAATATAATTTTCAGGAAATTAATCAAATATTTAAAGAAATGATAGAAGATGTTACTCATAAAGGCAAATCCCCGATTCAAGCAATAATCACCGCATCTGATAGAATTAATCTTTTTTGGAATAAAAAACAATAAACATAAAACGTGAAACATGAAACGTGGAACGCGGAACATAAAACATACAAAATTAAATAATAAATTAATTGTTTTTTCTCTCCTGACTCTCCTGCTTTTTACACCTTCTTTAACAAGCGCTGCTGGGTTGGTTCCGTGTGGAGGTCCTGGTGAGCAGGCTTGTACTACTTGTGATTTATTGGTCTTAACGCAAAATGTTTTAGAATTTGCCTTAGAAATGGCTTTTCTTATCATAATTGGATTTATTGTCTATGGAGGATTTCGCTGGATATTCTCTCTTGGTAAGGAAGAAAATCTTAAGGCTGGACAACAAATTATAACAAATGCTATTATAGGATTAATTATTATTTTGACTGCTTGGATAATTGTTAATACTGTATTTTGGACAATCAAACAAATGGGTGGTGATGATTATACAGGAACTTGGTTTCATATAGAATGCCCTGAACCTGGCTCTATACTTGATCTGCCTGAAGACGGTACAACTCCCAGCGAAGGAGAAGAAGACGTAATTCCTGATGAGGAGGATGTTGATGAAGTTGATGAGGAAGAAGAATGGGAAAATGCTGTACAATACACTATTAGTGATTCAAATCAAATGTGTTTACCTATAACAATCTCCCGTGAATGCGCAGATGGATTTAAATTAGATAGAAGTAAATGCAAACCAGGAGAACATTCAATTACAACCGAAGATAAAATAATAAGCAATGGAAAAGGACGATATTGTAAATTTGTAGGAGATACTAGCCCTACTGGCTCAGAGATTAATCCTTGCTACCCTCCAACAGGCACTTTATATATTGATTGTATTATTGATCCTGATTATACTCCTCCTGAAGAACAAATTAATGAGAAGAAAGATGAAATAGAAGAAAAATATCCCGATTTAGATGGAGAATGGATTGAATATCCAATTATGTGCCCTGAGTGGGATCAGAACTGTAATCAAGCTTCTGGAGCAGCTGAGTGTGGAATAGAAAAAAAGATAAAAGATGGTTTCTGTCTTGCCGTAGAACCAAGTAAATTACTCAATCCGCCAGGAGAAATTTATGGGAATGGATGGCATTGTGATTTTGGAAAAAGCAATATTAATAGCCCAAGCCCAGAAGGTAAATCTTTTGCTTATTGTATCTCAGAAGACGATGAAACACCCGTCAGCCCAGTAGAACCAGAGACAGAACCAGAAATAGAACTAGAATCTAAATGTGAAAACTGTGGAATAGGTTTGTTTAATGTTTGCGATAAAGACGAATGTATTTCTCTTGGAGACTGTGAATTCACAAACACTTTTGGACCAGGAGGAAAATGTGAGTTTAATAATAATTAACCAATTATGAAATCAATGTCAAAAAATTCTACAAAAATAAATATCGTCTTATTAACTATTCTAATTATTAATTTAGTATTGTTAAGCTTATTTTTAAGCCCAATACAAAGTCAGGCAGAGATTCCTATTGATGTGGAAATCGGAAACACCGAAGAAGAAGTTGGTTCTACCAATGATAGTAGTCCAACGTCTACTGGTTTATATATCAACCCATATGGAGAAACAGGTGATATTACCTCTTTAATAAAAAATATCATTAATTTCTTAATTAGATTGGCTATTCCAATCACTGCAATCTTAGTAGTTTATGCGGGATATTTATATATCACTTCTGCTGGAAATGAAGACAAAGTAAAAACTGCGCAAAAGGCTCTTATCTGGGCTTTAATAGGATTTGGCGTTGTTCTAATAGCCAGCAGCGTGCCCACTATTATTGAAGAATTTATTTTTGGAGAATCTGAAGAAATAGAAGAAATAGATAATGAACTTCCTGAGTCTATTCAAATATAAATTCTCCTTTTGAAAATTAAAATTTATGTTGATATCACGATTGCAATTTGCTATAATTAAAATACTTTTATTTTAATTTTAATATATATTTCAATATATATTAAATAATTGAAATGATACATTTTGATTGAAACGTTCTTGAGTTTTAGCGAAAGGTTGTTAATATTAAAACTTACTAGTTTTAATTCAACGTTCTTGAGTTTTAGCGAAAGGTTGTTATAATTTACATTAAAGAAAAAAGGTCGAATATGAAACTAATTTTAATCAAATAAAAAAATGAAAAAAATTATTTTGCCTATTTTAGCCATGACAATGTTGATAGCTATCCCTGTTTTTGGCGCCTATACTGTACAAGATCTTCCATCAGCAACCGGAGTTGACATTTGGACTCTTCTAGAAAAAACTGTACAGTGGTTTTTTAATATTGTGCTCTTTATAGCAGCACTTTACATTGTCTATTCAGGGTGGCTCTATATCACTGCTGCAGGAGATGACGAAAAAGCAAAAAAAGCATTAAGTGGTCTTGTACATGCTTTAATAGGTATAGGTGTAGCATTATTAGCTAAAGGATTAATGTATGTAGTAGGTACATTTCTCGGAAAAACAGTTACCTTTTAAAAAAATTGTTTGGTAATTTTTCGGCTATCATTTAAAAACCCCGTTAAAACGGGGTTTTTAATTTTATTGAACTGGTGCGGACGGTGGGACTCGAACCCACAAGCCTTTCGGCATAGGATTCTAGGTCCTATGTGTTTTCCAATTTCACCACGTCCGCAAATTCCGCCACCGCGGCAATAATCTACTCACTATTATTCTTCTTCAATCTTTAAAGTTTTTCTTTTAGTTTTCATTAGTTTAGGCAAATGAATAGTTAGCATGCCATTTTTGATTGTTGCCTTTGCTTTATCCGCATTTATTTCCTGGGGAAGAATTAAAGAACGGGAAAACGGACCCCAAAAACATTCGTCATAATAAACTTTTTCAATTTTATCTTTATTTTCTCTATTTCTTTCAGCTCGAATAGTAATCATATCATTAGTAATTGAAATATCTAAGTCGCTTATTACTACTCCACCGATTACCGCCTGAAGAATTAGTTCATCTTTATTTTCGCAAAGATCAACTGCCAATTCCCCTTCTTCTTCTGATGATGGCCATGGATTAGTATTTTTAACATCTTCTGACTTTGTTTTTTCTACCATCTTATTATTTATTATTTGTTATTTGTTAGTTGTTATTTTTTAATTGCTATTGGTTTTTTAATTTGTTTAAGAACATCAAATGCCCAAAGAACGACGACTCCAACAAGAAACAAAATTAAACTTATTAAAAATACTGCGTCGCCACCTAAATTTATAATAGCAATATTAAAGACCCAGTGCAATAAAATTCCTAATGTTAAACCAATGCCTAAATATCTCTTTTTCCCAGTAACTAATTTTAAAGCCCAGAAAAAACCTATTAATCCGCAACTTAAGGCATGAAGAAGATTAGCCCCAATAAAACGCAAGGTTGTTATTTGAAAAGTTGATAAAAAATGTCCTCCAGAAGAAATTTCCTGATAAGAAATCAAAATATTTTCTACCACTCCAAATCCTAATCCTAAAACAATCAAATAAATCATCGCGTCTATAGCCTCATCAAAATATTTGTTTTTCCTTAAAAGTAAAGCGGCGCTAAAAAATTTAGCCAATTCTTCTATTCCTGCTACGACTAAATAAACAAAAGCGGAAACAAAAAAAGGAAGCGCAACATTAATATCAATTTGTAACAAATCAATAAAATAATTCTCCAAAAACCAGACAAAAGGCGTAATAGCCATTCCTAATAAAAAAAGAATACCTATCCATCGCAAAGGTTCTGGTTTTTTAATATCCTGCCAAAGAAAAAATATTAACCATAAGACTATTGGTAAAATACCGCATAAACTAGCTAAAATAAGCGTTAAAGCCATTTTTCTATTATTAATAAATCTGCTCTTTTGTCCTTATATCGAGGGATTTTCTGCCATATTTCTTCTGTCACAAATGGCATAAATGGATGAAGCATCTTCAAACAATCAATAAGAATCTTGTAAAGTACATACTGTGCCTGTTTTTTATCTTTATTATCTTTAATTCTATTTTTCATCTCTTCAATTATCTTGTCAGCAAAAGTATGCCAAAAATAATGATAAATTAATTCTCCTGCCAAAGAAAAATGAAAATTATCCAAATGGTGAGTCATTTTTTTCTTTATAATTTCCAAATTTTTTAAAAGCTTCTTGTCTTGCGTAGTTAAAGCAGATTTTTTCCCATCAAAATTTTTTAAATTCATCAAAACAAAGCGGGATGCATTCCAAATTTTATTTGCAAAATTACGATATCCCTTGATTTTTTCTTCGGAAATAATAATATCGCTGCCAGCAGTATTGCCAATTATTAAAGCCATCCTTACAGCGTCTGTTCCATAAATTTTAGCAATTGCCAAAGGGTCAATTACATTACCTTTGGATTTAGACATTTTTTGGCGATCTTTATCCCTTACTAATCCATGCAAATATACAGCCTTAAAAGGAATCTTTCCTGTGCAATAAATTCCAAACATTATCATCCTTGCCACCCAAAAAAATAAAATATCCCAGCCTGTTTCCATTACATCAGTTGGGTAAAAAGTTTTAAAATCCTTTTTATTTTTAGATGTTAAAAGAGTGGCAAACGGCCACTGCCCTGAAGAAAACCAAGTATCTAATACGTCTGAATCGCTTTTAATATTTCCGCTTTTGCAATAAATACAATTTGATACATTTCCTTTCGCTTTAATAAAAGATTTTCCGCAGTCATCACAATAATAAGCAGGGATTGGAATTCCCCAACGAATTTGGCGCGAAATATTCCAATCTTTTATGTTCTTCATCCAATGGAAAAAGACTTTTTCAAAATGTTTTGGTATAATCTTTATTTTTTTATTCTTTACTGCGTCAACAGCTAAATCACGTAAAGATTCTTTTGTCTTAGGCAATGACTTTGTTACAGCTATAAACCATTGATTCATCAACATTGGCTCTATAACTGTCTCGCATTTATAACAATGGCCAATCTCATGAACATAATCATCTTCTTTAACTAATGCCCTGTTTTTTCTTAAAATATCAACCGATTTTTCCCTCGCATCTGCGATATTTAATCCTGCTAAAGGACCGGCTAATTCATTGAAATACCCATCAAAATCTAATGTCTCTTTTGTTTCTAAATTATGCCTTTGCCCAATTTCAAAATCTAAAGAATCATGGGCTGGCGTAATTTTTAATGCACCAGTGCCAAAATCAATATCCACAGCCTCATCACTAATAATAGGAATTTCCCTTTTGGTAATAGGCTCTATCACGCTTTCCCCAATTAACTCTTTGTATCTTCTATCATTAGAATTAACAGCAATGGCAACATCGCCAGGAATAGTTTCTGGCCTTGTAGTGGCAACAGTGATTGATTCATTTTTGTCTCTACATCTATATTCCACAAAATATAATCTTCCTTTCTCTTCTTTATACTTGACTTCCAAATCAGAAAAGGCTGTTTTATGTTTGGGGCAATAATTAACTATTCTTTTGCCGCGATAAAGCAATTTATCCTTCCATAACCGCTCTAATGTTTGATAAACGATTTTTTGAATATCTCTATCAAGAGTAAATTTTTCACGAGACCAATCACATGAAGCGCCTAACTGTTCTAATTGTTTTTTAACAACTTCTCTATTTTTTTGTGTATATTCCCAAACCGCTTTATAAAATTCATCGCGCGGCATATCTAAACCAGATTTTCCTTCTTTTTTTAATTTCTTTTCAAAAACAACTTGAGTTTCAAACCCGGCATGATCTGTGCCTGGCAACCATAAAGCCTTTCTTCCTTTCATTCTCTGATAACGAATTATTATATCCTGCAAAGTGACAAAAACTCCATGCCCAATATGCAAAGGGGCATTTGCATTAGGCGGAGGCATTATAATACAAAACGGCTTGCTTTTTTTGTTAGGTAATTTATCAGGATTAAAATAGCCCGACTTTTTCCAAAGTCGGTAAATTTTCTGCTCGGTTTTTTGTGGTTCGTAAATTTTATTCACTATTTTATAATTGAAATAGTTACATATCAATTTCAACGTTCTTGTTATATTATATTCATCTCAATCTTAAATTTGCATCTGCTTTAATCCTTTTCCAGCTCAAAGATTTTTTACCATGCTTAATATATTGGAAAAATCCCGCAAGCGCTATCATTATAGCATTATCAGTTGCGTATTCCAATTTTGGAACAAGCAATTTAATATTCAATTTTTCCTTTTTTAACCTTTCTTGAAATTTTTCTTTTAATCGTTTATTGGCAGAGACACCGCCAGCTAAAATAATGGATTTCGTTTTAAATTCTTTAGCAGCTTTTATTGTTTTCCTAATTAAAACATCAACAATAGCTTCCTGAAACTCATAAGCAATAGCTTGACGATATTTTTTCACCTTTTTTGGCCCAATATCTTGAGTTAAATAAAGTAAAGCGGTTTTAAGTCCGGAAAAAGAAAAATCATAATTCTCAGAATCAATCATAGGCCGAGGAAGACTAAAGCTAATTTTTAACTTTAAATTTTTAATTTTTAATTTTGCTGTTTCAGCAGCAATGCTCGGCCCTCCTGGATAACTAAGGCCTAAAATTCTTGCTCCTTTATCAAAACATTCTCCAGCGGCATCATCGCGAGTTTCTCCAATAATTTTATATTTTCCAATGCCTTTTACATGAATTAATTGTGTATTTCCCCCAGAAACTAAAAGACAAATTGATGGAAAGACAGATTTTGTCTTCTGTGCTCTGTATTTTGTATTGTGTATTTGTTTTAAATTTTTAGTTTTTTGCGGCAACAAGAAACTATGGAGATGGCCTTCCAAATGATTAATCCCAATTATTGGTTTATTCCACTTCCAAGCTAATGTTTTGGCAAAATTAACTCCAATCAAAAGAGATAAAATTAACCCTGGGCCTTTTGTAACAACTATGAGATCTATTTTTTGAACAATATCTTTTTCAGAACCGAATGCTTCTTTTAGCGCTTTTTTAGTTACTACTGAAATGTTCTTTGTGTGCTCTCTGCTCGCTAACATAGGCACCACTCCTCCATATTTTCTATGTATTTTTATCTGGCTAGCTACTACATTAGAAAGTGGATTAATAAAAAAACCGGCTTTGATTTTTTTTATTTCTAAAACACCAACAGCCGTTTCATCACAAGAACTCTCAATTCCTAAAATTGTCATAAATAAGAAAAATGAAGAGTGCCGTCAATGGGATTTGAACCCATGTTACGGGATTGAAGGCCCCGTGTCCTAAACCAAGCTAGACGATGACGGCATTATAATTTTGGAACGAACCAAATTAGCATAACAAAAAAAAGATTATCTTACAAGAACCGTTTTCACTGCCACTCTTTTAGAGGCAACGCCTACAGGCCAGCAGCTTTGTAAGATTAAAGTTCTCTCATCGCTTGGCGGAAAAATAATTTCAGTGCTTTCTGTTCCTTTGGGCCAAGGCAAAAATATCTTTTTCTCTTTTACTTCAAAAACTAATGGTCTTTGATCCCAAAATACATAAACTTTATCACCTTGCTCTAATTGGTTTAATAAAGAAAACACTGATTTATATCTGCCTGGATCCCAAGGATATTGTGAGCTATGCCCTACGATAATAGAATAACCCTTACCAGGAATATCAGAACCTGGGTATAATACAACGCCTTGTCTTAATTTTTTATAAATTGTCTCTGAATCAGCTGTTTCCACCTCCAAAATTGGCGCTTTAATATTAAACTGAGGTATTTCTAAAATATTGGCATTTTTTGCTTCAGGAGGAATAGGCCTAATTACAGGTGAAATAATGCTTGGTATTAAAGATTGTATTCCCTCAAGTGTAGGCAAATTAGTTAAAAAAGAAGGAGTACGAATTAATTCTTGCTTTATGACTTCTGTTGATTTATTAATTTTATAATTTACTAAATCAAAAAAAGCAGCCCCATTAAAAATAAAAAAAGAAATTATAAAAATTATAAAAAAAATCTGAAAAAAAAGCTTTAAATCTTTAAACATATCCTACATAATAGCAAATAACAAGTAACAATCAACAAATAACAATTAAGATATCATCAAGTGTCCTATTAAATTCTCTAAATGAAAAGCGGTAAACGACACGCCTAAAATAATAATAATTGCGCTTCTTAAAACGAGTTCGGAAAGACCAAAACTAATTGTTTTCTGCTGCAAAATAATTCCCGCAATAGCCATTACCCCCAAAAGAATTATAAACCCAGCAATAACTTTATTCGTTGTTTCTACCTGATTTCTTGTATTATTATTAATTTGAGCTAATACATTTTTTTGCGCTAAAACCTGTTTACTGGTTATATCTTTCGCCTGTTCCTCTGCAACCCCAATAATCGTCTGAATTGTTGTTTCCGTTGTTTCAGGTAAAACTTTGTTTTCTTCCAAAATTTCCTCAGAAGGAATAACCTCTGGAGGAACTTGAGCCATAGCTACAGGAATTGATGGTTTGGCTTTAGAAGCAAACATCTGCACTACCAAAATCCTGTTAATTCCTTCACTATTAAAATCTCCTGAAACAACAGCAATTCCCATGTCTTTATAGTCTTTATTCAAAAGATTTTCCCTATGAGAAGGGGAATTAAGCCATCCTTCTATTACTTCTTCGGTGTCTAAAAAATTCATTGCCAAATTTTCCCCAGCATAATAATAATCATATCCAGATTTATCTATCCAATGCCAAGGAGAAGTTCCAGCTGGGCTATAATGACTAAAATATTTATTTTTAAACATATCCTGAGCCTTTTCCTGGGCAGCCTTGTTTAATAATGAATCTTCTTGCACAAGAGGCAAATCATATTGCTGACGAACTTCATTAGTTAAAAATATTATTCTTTGAGCGCTAATATCGGCAAAAAGAGAAGACTGTTTTACTAATATTAAATTAAAACTAAAAATAACTTTTACCAATAAAAATAAAAGTATAAAAACAGAAATCGCCCTGTCGCTTAAAACGCTTGGCTGAAAATTATTCTCTTTAGTCGGCAAAAACCAATTTTTAATTTTAGATAACATTTTCATATTTAATATATATTACAATAAATTTCTATCAATTTCTATTAATTTTAATAAATTTCTAATTATATTTATATTATACCACATTTATCACCTCCTGACAAATAACAATATTATATGTCAAAACGAAAATTGAATTTAAAAAAAATCAAGCTTGCCCACTTACTGAACAAGCTTGATACTTTGTACTACTAACTTCTTAGCCCTTATTTAATCCTTCGTACTCATCATACTCATACAATGACAATGACAATCGTTCTGTCCCTGATAGTCATTCTGTTCCTTCTGCTGTTCCTTGTATACACCGTATGGACCCCAGTAACTAAAGACAACATAGTTGTTTGACCCTGGAATTATGTAAATATTCTCCTCGTGCGACCAATACCCACAATTATCAACTATAGAAATCGTCGCAATCTGATTGCAAAGAACTCCGTAAATTATTATTGATTGACCAGGTAATATATACTTTCCAGTTCGTTGACCATTGACAACAATTTCTCCATATACCTCTGAAGAGTCTGCCACTACAGTAAGGCTGCACTCGATTTGAGACGGGCAACAATCAGGTGCAGTAATTACAATATTACACCCTGTCAACAAACCTCCCAGCAAAATTACTAAAACAAAAAATAGTACTTTTCTTTTCATTCCTTTCATTTCTTTTTCCTCCTTTTTTTTATTTCTTTCTTTATCTCTCTTATCTTTCTAAAGAAAATTCGTAAACTCTATATATTTTTGTAGGCCCCTTGTCATAAACACAAAAACCAATTAGCAATATTACAAAACCTATAATTACTAATAAAAGATATGCCTTTTTGATTCTCATTCTATCTATCTCCTTTTTTTCATTTATTAAATTATCAATGATGCTAAAATACTAAGATGTTAATTAAATTATACTACATTTTTGTGATTTGTCAAGTCCATGCTAAATCCATTACTCCTTGACAGTTATATCTTTATGTGATAATATTATGGAAATCTTTAATATAGAAATAAAAACATAAAAATATGAACAAGCTTTTTTATAGAACTCTTAGAAAATATATAATCCCAAGCTTTGTCTTAGGGGCTATTTTGCTATTTACATTAATAAGTCCATCTTTTGTAGATGCTTCTATAATTGTTACGGGTCCAACTACAACTACTTATCCACCTTGCCATTATCCTGATTGCCATTATCCTACCCCTACCACAACTACAACTACACAACCTCCTTGCACCACTACAACAACCTGTCCTCCTACCACAACCACTACTATTTGCCATTCCCCATCAGTAAATATTTCTGCTGCCCCGACTTCTGTTCCATACAATAGTTCTGCTACTTTGCACTGGACTTCTTCTAATACTAATTACTGTACTGCATCTGCTTCTCCGTATAATTATCAATGGAGTGGTAGCGTAACTCTTAATGGAAATAAATCTATTAATAATCTTACTAAAACTACTGCTTTTACAATCACTTGTAATAGTAACTGCCATTACGATACGGTCACTGATAGCGCTACGGTTTATGTTCAGGCACCTCCATCTCCAACAAGATATTCATGCAATACAAATACTTATCAATGCTATGTAGCTACTAATGGGGCTTATGCTAATTTAAATGATTGCACAACTAATTGTCAGCCGCCTGTAACTCGATACACTTGCAATTCTAATTATCAATGTGTGGTAGATTCTAATGGACAATATACCTCTTTAAGCACATGTCAAAATAACTGTATTGCACCAACAAGATATTCCTGTAATACAAATACTTATCAATGTTATGTAGCTACTAATGGGGCTTATGCTAATTTAAATGATTGTGCAAATGCTTGCCAAACACCCATAACTAGATATGCATGCAATACTTCTACATGGCAATGTTATCAATCAACTTCTGGTCCTTACACTTCTTTAAATAATTGCCAAAATAACTGCATTGCCCAAACAAGATATTCTTGTAATTATTCTACCCATCAATGTTATCAAACAACTTCTGGCTCTTATATTTCATATAATGATTGTGCTAATGCTTGTCAACAAACAAATCAATCTCTATCTGTTTCTTGTTCTGCCTCCCCTAATCCAGCCCAAACGGACCAAACAGTTACTTTTTCTAGTAATATTTCTGGTGGTTCAGGAAATTATTCATATTATTGGTCTGGGGCAACTTATGGTAGTACTTCATATAGTCAAAAAAGTTTTAGTTCATATGGTAATTACACAGCTTATTTAACTGTTCATGATTCACAAAATAGAAGCGCAAGTACTTCTTGTAGTGTAAATGTCAGTGGACAATACACTAATACCCCTACACTTAATCTCTGGGCAGATAAATATACGATTACTCAAGGAGAATCTACATATCTTCGCTGGACCTCCACTAATGCTAACTACTGTACTGCTTCTAATGGATGGAGCGGAAGTAAATCAACTAGTGGATATGAATCTACTTCTCCCAATTCTGATACAACGTATCGCTTAACTTGTTATGGTAGTGGCGGACAAATCACACGCTCTGTTACGATCTACGTAACTTCTATAAGCACTAACCTTAATTTGACAAAATTAGGAAGAAATCTTTCTTCTGGGGATAGAGTATATTCAAAAGTTATTCGTGTTACTGAAGGCGATGTAATTGAATTCCACTTAACTATAACTGCTGGCAATAATAAAGATCTTTATAACGTAAGCTTAAAAGATATTATGCCTTCTGTACTTAGTTATATGCCTGGTACTACTAAAATTAATGGCATAGTACAATCAGATACGATTGCTACCACCGGATTATCGTTAGGAACAATTTATAGAGGAGCTAGTAAAGCAATTGTATTCCAAGCTATCAGCCTTTCTTCAGGAACTTATTTGACTTACACCAATACTGCTGAAGTAACAGCAGACAATGAAACTAAAATAACAGATAGCGCTTCAATTACCTATGGATTAGTAGCAGGCGCTGCCACAATCCGCACAGGCCCTTTGAACACTTTGTTAATATCTCTTATTATCAGCTTAATATCAGCTTTAATAATCTGGTATTATCTGAAATTTAATCCTAAAGGACAGCTTGCTTTAGTTAGAGTAGAAAGTAAAATTCGTGATATTTGGTTGGCATATACACGTCATCAGATTATGCGCAAAGATTAAAAAAGTAACTAATAAAAACAGCTCCGATAAATCGGGGCTGTTTTAAATTTCTGCTTTACCTTAACATTGAAACATATTTTGGCATTACTAATGTCCCAATAATTCCTACCCAGCCAAAAACAAAATAAAGTAAAACCATTGTAATCACAATGCCTAAACCGATAAAACTCATTCTTCTTCTAAAAGGTTCGTATCTGTCATGTTTCAAACTTAAAACAAAAGCGATTACTGTAATAATAAAAATGGCTAAAGGAATTAAACCAAAACTAAATCCAAAAACTATTTGCATTAACCCTCCAACAAATACCGTTAAACCGTAATTTTCTTCCTGCATTCCGATTTTTTTGTTCCAATCTATTTTCATAATATTTATATTATACCAAATATTATGAATTTAAAAAATGTGAAGGATTACTCTTCATATTTTTGCGGTAAAAAAAATGCTATCGCTTTTTGAAATTAGATAGCAAGCTATTTAATATCTCTAAACGATAGCATTCCCATTATAACAAAGAAAAATAATTTGTCAACCCTGATACCAAACGAGCACATACTTCGTATCTTAGCGCCAAAGGCACTTAGTATTCGTTATGGTGTGCGGGTCAATCCTCTATCGCCTTTTATACTTTTAATCCAATCTTTGCTCCCAAGGATTGATCTAATTTATAAAGATCCTTCTCATAGAGTTCAATGAGGACAATATTAAATTTCTTACATATTTCTTTTTTTCTTTTAACGATTTCAATATAACTTGGGTTAACAATGGAAGCATTAAATAAACCAAAAAATTCAATAAAAGTATTGCCAACCATAAAATCACAGCGATATCGTCCTTCTGGGTATAAACACTCTCTCGTATGAGAAATATCATTTTCAAAAAACCAATCGTCAATGATTATTTCTGAAATTGAATTACATTTGTGCCCATCTTTAGCAAATAAATGTCCTGAGGCAAACCATTGTTCATTTGGCTTGTAGCCCGCTGTCTTGATGGCATTATTCCAAGTGCCAAAATAATGCCTGTAAGTGACATAATCTGGATAAGAGGAATTATTAATAAATTCGTTCTTTGTAGGAATTCTTTCTTCTTTTTGTACAAATTCTTTTATTTTTTCAATAAGTTTTTCTTTTGAATAAATTCTTCTTGCTTCTGCCGATTTTCTAATAGCTTTATCTGTACGACCTAATTTTAAATTTCTTAAAATATTGGGATTATGGCCACAAGATAGAGTTCGGTACTTCACCATGATTTTATAATAATTAAACCATCTTTTCACGCTAGTGTGGGTGGCATTAAAAATTTTAGCTATCTCTGTTTGGGTATAATTCTTTTTCCAATAAAAATGATAAAGAATTTTCTTTGGTGGCCGCTTAAGAAATAAAAGATTATTTTTTTTCTTCTTGGGCTTTAAGAATTTTAGAAAGAAAAATGGGGGACCGACGGAATTTGCATCCGTACCGAGGACGCCACAGGTCCTAGTGCTACTATTACACCACGGTCCCCATAAATTTTGTAATTTAAATCTTCCCTTACTTTTCCTTTGTTTATTTTTCCAAGCGCAATGACAGGATAAATTACAAAAATAAACTCCTGCCTTAGATTTTCTGCGCAATTCAGCAAGTGATCGATATACCCTTCTACCGCAATAGGCGCAAACCACAAATTTTCCTTTCAATTGGGATTTGTACTGACATTTCCTCGAACAATATTTTCCCCATCCTCTTTTAAGCCAATTGGATTTGATATAGAATATCTTTTTGCAAACTCTACATTTTACTTTGGGCATATATACATTATTCTCATCTTTAAAATATAAGCCCCACTTTTACTTTATTATAAATCAAAAAAACTTTTATTTCAAGTAAAAGTATGATAAAATAGAAACCAGACATCCCTGCAACTCAAATGAAGATAAGCTCAAAAAGAATTGCCCTCGTAGCTTAATTGGATAAAGCAGGTCTCTTCTAAGGACAAGAGTGCAGGTTCGAGTCCTGCCGAGGGCACTGTTAAAAACATATCGGGGGATAGTGTAATGGTAGCACGAGTCCTTTGGGAGGATTTAGTCCGGGTTCAAGTCCCGGTTCCCCGACTATTAATTAGTTAATGGCTAAGATTATAACCTTAGCCATCATTATTTTCCACCTTGACAGAATAATAGAATAGACGTATACTTAGAACAAATAGAGTTCAAAGAACTCTATTCTATAAAGATCGATTAATTTAACTAAATTAAAAACATGGATGAAAAAAGAAAAGGTGAAATTGCTTTAATTCTCTTGAAGTATCGGCTCAATCGTGAAGGTATGCGACTCGGACCAGATATGAAACGAGAGTTAGGTAACATGGCCAAAGCCACTAATATCCCCCTATCAGAATTGAAAGAATTTGGTGAAGAGATTATCAAAGAAATGCTTAATGATCTTCTATCTAAATAAAGGGGAATATAAATAAGGAAGAAGCCAAGGTTGAGATACTTATCTCCTAAAAGGGTAATTGTACTTCCTCTGTAAAATCTCAGGGTAAAGACAGAACAAGAACCTCCCCTCTCTTCTTCCTTTTTTATTTCTTTAAATTTGTTTAAATCTAAAATCTTTGCTATGCTATTTTAGATAATTTTAAATAATGTGAATTTAATTAATGGGCTCATAGTATAGTGGTAATATACCGCATTTTTACCCCCACACCATAAAATACGGGCCCGTAGTACAATGGTATTACACGGCATTCGCATTGCCGAGATAGGGGTTCGATTCCCCTCGGGTCCACTAATATAATGGTGTGGGGGCAAGTTGCGAAGACGCGAGTTCGATTCTCGCTGAGTCCACAAATAATTTCCTTCACGCCGTTTTACGGTGTTTCACGCTTTGTTTCACACAATGTTTACCGTGTCACAAAGTAACTATTTTTAATTAGGGTTTTGGCTTAATAGAGATAAAAGCTGCCTAAATTACTTGGTTTGCCCATAAATAAGCCAGATTTTTAGTCTAAAATTAGGAAATGGCTTTGTTAATATTGTTTCACACTTTGTTTCACACAATGTTTACCGTGTCACAAAGTCAATTTAATTTAAAATTGTAAAAATATATCTTTATAATGCCGAATTATTGGTTCTGAATTAAAATTATCTATTTCTATAGCAATAAAATCAAAGCGCCAGGGTTTATCTTCTAAATTATATTGAATTAAATAACTTAAAAAGGCCCGCTTTAAACGACGAACCTTCTTTGAAGTTAATGCCTCTTCTGGGTTTAAACTATAAGCATAATTTAATTGTCTTGTTTTAACTTCTACAAAAACTAATTCTTTTGTTTTTTTATCTTTTGCAATAATATCAATCTCACCCCACTTCCTTTGGAAATTTCTTTGTATAACTTGATAATGGCTATTTTGAAGATAAGTTGTTGCTTTATCTTCTCCAAAAGAACCAATTCTTCCTATCCTCATCCTTTTATTTTAATATTTTTATCCCATAATTACAAATCTTAGCGTGGAGGGTTGACCCCGTTAGAGATTCAACCCAGCTTTTCAATAATATAAAAACCATAAGGCGAAGCCGCCTCTCGGCTATGGTCATTGAAAATAAATTAACTAACTTAAATCTCTAACGGGGTTGACTTTTCAGAAAAAACAAGATAAGCTACTAAAAGTAACGATGAGATCGCCCAAAGGCGGTCTTTCTTAATAAAATTAATTTAAAATAAAATGTTAGATCTAAAAACCTTAAAACCATTAATTCGTCAGATTGCCGAAGAGAAAGGACTTTCGGAACAAAAAGTTTTCGAAGCTTTAGAGGTCGCTTTTGCTGCTGCTTATAAAAAAGAATATGGCAAAAAAACACAAGTTATTCGGGCAGAAATTAATCCTGATGATGGGCAAGTAAAATTCTCGCAAGTAAAAATTGTTGTTGATAAATCTTCTGTTATTGCTGAAGAGGAGGAAGAAAAAGAAGAAAAAATTGATTCAACAAAAAAAAGTGGGGGGAAGAAAAATGAAAACGAAGTTGATGAAGATGAGAATCGAAAAATCAAATTTAATCCTGAAAGGCATATCTTTTTAGAAGAAGCGAAAAAGACAAAATCAAATGTTAAAATCGATGAAGAAATAGTTACTCCTTTAGATGTAAAAAGCGATTTTAGCCGAATAGCTGCCCAAACTGCCAAACAAGTTATCCTACAAAAACTCAAGGAATTAGAAAAAGAAACAATCCTTTCAGAATTTAAAGAAAAAGAAGGAATGGTAGTAAGCGGAATCATCCAAAGAATAGAGAGAAAAAATATCTATGTTGATCTAGGAAAAACATTTGGCGTCCTCTATGCCAATGAGGGAATACCAGGCGAACATTACCAAGCAGGGGAAAGAAAAAAATTCTATATTCTTCGATTAGAAGAAAAAGGGCGAGGACCGATAATTCTGCTCTCCCGTTGTCATCCAAAATTTGTCTCTTATCTTTTTGAAATGGAAGTTCCTGAAATAAGTGAGGGAGTAGTAGAAATAAAATCTATCGCCCGTGAACCGGGAAATCGAACAAAAATCGCTGTAGATTCCAAAGATGAAAACGTAGATCCAGTAGGCGCTTGCGTTGGGCAAAAAGGAACACGGGTAACAACTATTATTGACGAATTAAACGGTGAAAAAATAGATATTATTCCTTATTCTGAAGAACCAACTAGATATGTTGCGTCTGCTTTAGGTCCAGCAAAAATTAAAGAAGCCGAAATTATTTCCGAGAAAAGAGAAGTAAGAGTATTCGTTCCTCCTGATCAAATTTCTTTAGCTATTGGTAAAAATGGTCAGAATGTTCGTTTAGCGGCAAAACTTACTGGCTGGAAAATCGATATTCGCTCTGCTCTTGCGCCAGAAGAAACAATAGAAGGAGGAGTAGCTGACACCAAAGAAGAAAAGAAGCTTGATAAAACAAAAGACAAAAGAAAAACAGAAAAAACAAAACAAATTATTAAAGAAGATTAAACAATAAATTTGCAATTATGAAAATAAAAATTAACTCCCTTCCAAAATCAAAAATTGAAATAATTGTCAATCTTGATAAAAAAGATCTTTTACCTTTTAAAGATATTGCCTTAAAAGACCTTAATAAAGATCTTAAAGTTAACGGATATCGCGTCGGTAAAGCCCCTCTGTCAATCGCAGAAAACCATTTTTCCCCCTTAAAAATTTATGAAAAAGCAGCCAGCTTAGCTATTGAAAAATTCTATCCGCAAATTATCAAAGAAAAAGAAATTCAAGCAATTGGGTATCCATCTATTAACATCACTAAAATAATTCCTAATCAGGATGTAGAGTTTAAAGCAGAAATATCTATTATTCCTAATTTAAATTTGCCTGATTATAAAAAAATCGCCAAAGATATGCAGGCGAAAAAATTGAATGTTGCAATAGAGAAAAAAGAAATCAATGACGCGTTACTATGGCTGCAAAACTCCCGCTCTGTTTTAGAAAAAGTAGAACGTCCAGCTGAAAAAGAAGATATTGTCACCATTGACTATCAAATTAAAGAAAAGGAGAGCTTAATTAAAAATGGTGAAGATAAAAACTATTCTTTTATATTAGGAAAAGGACATTTTATTCCGGGGTTTGAAGAAAATTTAATTGGAATGAAAACAGGAGAAAATAAAATTTTTAATATAACAGTACCAAAATCTTGGGTTCAAAAAGATTTACAAGACAAAAAACTTTCTGTTGAAATTTCTCTCAAAGAAATAAAGAAAAAAAAACTACCTCCTTTAAATGATAAGTTTGCTCAAGAATTGGGAAAATTTAAAGATTTAGAAGAATTAAAAAAGAACATTCTAAAAGGACTTAAGATTGAAAAAGAAACAAAAGAAAAAGAAAAATGGCGTTTAGCGGTTTTGGATAAAATAATAACAGATGCTAAAGTAGATATTCCTGAAATTCTCATTCATACTGAAATTGAGAAAATGATGGAAGAATTAAAATCTCAGCTTGAAAAAATCCAATTAACTTTTGAAAAATATCTTGAACAAATTAAAAAAACGGAAGAAGAGTTAAGAAAAGATTTCCAAGAACTGGCAAAAAAAAGAGTTTTCTCGTCTTTGGTTTTAAGAGAAATCGGTCTTTTAGAAAAAATTGAAGTATCTGAAGACGAAATAAAAGAAAAAGTTAATGAAATCTTACAACAAATTCCTGACCCAAAAGTTAAAGAAAAAATTAATCCTGAAGACTTAAAAGAATTCGCATTAGGAATAGTGCGTAATGAAAAAGTATTTCAAATACTGGAAAAACAATAATTTTTCTCTTGTTATTGTGAAGAGCGAAGCGACTCAGTAATCTTTTTGGATTGCTTCGCATCGCCCTTTTGGCTTTGCCAAAAAGACAAATTTCGCAACAACAATAGAATCATCATAAAACTACCTAGAGACATCACAAAGCCAATTTTATCCCAAATATTATAAGAATACTTTAAAGTTACTTCATTTTGAAAAGGAATCACCATCATAAAAGATGGGCTAATTAAATAAGGGCCTTTTGCTCCTTTTGCTTGCCAACCGGGAAAATAACTATATTTTATTAAATGAGGCATTCCTAAATAATCAGTTGAAAAAATTAAAGAATCATTTTTTATTTCTTTTATTTCAACGATTGCATTCTCTGTTAGTTCCTTTTGCTGAATATAGCCCCTTATATCCTCTAATTCTTTTTTATTTTGATAAAAAACTATGGGCTGAGATAAGTCCATTTTTTTATACCAATCAATTGACTCGTCTAACCACTTTTTTGTTTTCAATTTTAAGTTAATATCAGGAATAACCTCCACCAAATCAGAATCTGGAATCTTATAAACTCTAAATCCACCAACATCAGACATTCTGATAAAATGTTCGTCAGCCAACTCTTTAATTTCAGATGTATACGCGACAAAATATTGAGCCCCAAAATACTGCAAATGCTTTGCTCCATTTTCAAAATTAAAAGACGGATATTCTAATCCAGCAATAGCTGAAGTAGGCGTTTTGGTTGTTTCAGCTTGATTAATAAAATGAAAATAGCCAGAAACAGAAGACTCAATTAACAAACCTTCAAAAGTTGGTTTGTTAGTAAAAATCGGCAGGTTTTCTAAAACGCGAGGAGTGCCAAATTTATCATATTCAGAACGGTATTCCCACATTACTCTTCCATAAGGAAGATCTTTTAAATAGCCAGAAAGACTTTCTAATTCTGGCCAAGCATCCTTACTTTGCAATCCTTCATAATTCCATTTCATCCAAAAAGGAATATAAGAAATTGTTGAAGGAAGATAGAAAAATAACATATAGCCGGAAAAAACTAGCAAAACAATAAAAACAAATGGTTTTTTTATATATTGTATCCAGCTTCCTAAGGTATACGCGGCAATCATCAAGCTAGCCATTAAAATAAATGGCAAAAATCTGGCGTTCAATATACTGGAATTATTAAGAAAAAGAAATGGTATCAAAGAAACGCAAATAATAAAAACAAGAGGAAAAAGTTTTTTGTCTTTTTTAAGAAAAGCATAAATTATTCCTAATATCGCAATGATCTGAAAAATCATTAAAGAGGCTGGAAAAATTTCTTCAAATTTAATTATTTTGGTCCAACTCATTTTTGATGTATAGGAAAGAAGACCTAAAAAAGGAAGTGACCAAAAAGCAGTTAAACCAAAAGCTAAACCAAAAACCTTAATTAAATACAAAAAAACTTTCTTTGCTTCTTTTTTTATTACACTTTGTAAAAAAATAATCGCTGCAAATAAAACAGCAACCATAGCAGAGAAGGGATGGGATAAAATCATTAAAGAAAGAACAAAAATATTAATAATTAAATAACGATTTTCTTTTATTCCTTTTACTAATAAGCCAATAAATAAAAAGAAAAGAGCAAAAGCAAAAGAATATGAAAACACCCCTGATAAAGTACTCGGGATATTACCGCCATAAATAGAAAACTTTTCCAGAAACAAATAGCTTAAGCTCAGAAGAGCCCCTAAAGAAGGGATAGGAAATTTGAAGTCAAGAAATAACAAACAAAGAAAAACAGTTAAAGGCAAAAGAAATGTTCCTAAAAGTGTAATTAATTTAAAGGCAATATTTAAAGGAATGGCATAACTTAATAGTATTGTTGTGTAATAAAGGAGCGGGGGATAAAAATATAGAAAAGGAAAACCAGCATACCAATCAGGAGACCACCATTTTATTTTTGGAAAAATCTCTTGAGCATAATAAACAACATAATTATGAGAACCTGTGTCTCCTCCACCAACCATTGTATCAGTAAAGATTAAATTCCACGGAATTTGAGAAATTAAATAACCAAAAATAAAGATAAAAACCAGGATAACAGAAATCCTTTGAAATTTAAGGTATTTCATAGTGATGAAATTTTATTATTAATAAATCAAAAACCATTCGCAACATACCAGAAAGATAAAAAGTGGATGAATCAGAAAAAATCCCTTGTTTTACTTCAGCTTTATCCACTGAATAACCTAATCTTTTGGCTAAATAAAGTATTTCTATATCAATCACAAAACCATTTGTAATACTAAGGGCAAATATTTTTTTACCTTGTTCTTTGGCAAATCCCTTCAAACCACACTGAGTATCACGATATTTAAAACCAAACAAGATTTTTAATGTTAAATACAAGAAAGGCCTAATAAGCTTTTTGTAAAATCTATCATTATAGAATCGTTTGCGGTAACCAATTACTATAGATTTTTTCTTTTTTAATTCTTCAAATACTTTGTCTATATATTCAACGTTAAAAGGCAGATCAGCATCAGTAAAAATCAAATATTTTCCTTGCGCTTTATTAAATCCTTTCCGTAAACTATATCCTTTCCCGTAATTCATTTCGTTTTCTAAGTAAACAATTCTCTCGCCAAATATATCTCTTATCTTTTGCGTATCATCTTTGCTACCGTCATTAATTATAATAATCTCTGCCCGAGGAAAATGTTCAAGTAGAGATTTAATTGTATTACTAATCCACTTCCCTTTTTCATAGACGGGAATAATAATAGATAATTCTTTTTCTTCCATATGAATTCATTATACTAATTTTATTTTATTTTTCAAAGGCATGGGGTTTGACAAAAGATTTAAAAACCACTATATTAAATATATTACTGTAAACAAATAAATATGAAGAATTTTTCTCAAAATCAAAATGATATGGTTCTTGTTCCTACTGTTATTGAAAAATCCGCTATTGGAGAAAGGGTTTATGACATTTATTCCCGACTTTTGAAAGAAAGAATCATCTTCTTGGGAGGTCCAATTGATGACCCTCTAGCTAATACTATTATTGCTCAATTGTTATTTTTGGAACATCAAGACCCAAAAAAGGACATCCTCCTTTACATTAATTCCCCAGGAGGATCAGTTACTTCTACCCTGGCAATTTACGACACAATACAATATGTTAAATGTGATGTTTCCTCGCTTTGCTTGGGCATGGCCGCCTCTGGCGCCGCTGTCATTTTAGCTGCTGGTAAAAAAGGCAAACGCTTTGCCCTTCCTAATGCAGAGCTTCTTCTTCATCAGGTAATGGGAGAAGCAGGAGGTCAGGCTACAGAAATAGAAATCGCGGCAAAACAAATTCTTCGTGTTAAAAAACAATTAAATCAGATTTTGGCAAAACATACTGGACAACCTATCGCGAAAATATCAAAAGAAACTGACAGGGATTTTTGGCTTACTCCTGAAGAAGCAAAAGAATATGGAATTATTGATGAGATTATAAAAAACAAAAAATAGTAGCAAAAAATATTATGAGATTTGAACAAATACCAAATACTCCATTAGAACCATCTAAAGAACAACCTCCCTATCCTGGATGGGTTCTTGAAAATGGTATCTGGAGAAAACCTGCTGAGGAGAAAAGCGCTGAATCAACAGAACAGGATAAAGAAGGTGACCATGCAAAAAAGGAAGAGACTGATAAAGAATTAACATCATTAGAAGAAGAATTAAAGAAATTAGATGATAAAGAATATCTTAGTCCCGACGACATACAAAAAAAGAAGGAGTTAGAAATAAAATATACCACACTAGACAAACAGACTAAAGAAACTCCGGGGGGAAAAGAAGAAAAGGAGGTAAAACCAGAAGGAAAAAAACCTGGGAAGAAAGAGGGTCCAAAAAAGAAAAAAGGAGAAAAAGAAAAGGAAAAAGAGGATTTAGAAAGAGAGATTACAGAGGAATATTATGATGAACTGGAAAAAATCAAGCAAATGCCATGTGATACTAAAAAATTAAAAAAAGAAAAAACGGAAAGATACTTTAAATTAATCGACGACTGGACAGACACAGCCTATTTAGATAATTATAAAGGCATCCAAAATATTTTCTCAGAACTTAATAGATTAGAGCCATCGATATTTCTTTATGATTTAAAAAAGGCACAAACAGTTAACAAAGTTGGCTTAACTATGGCCTTAGACTATAAAGAGTGGGGTCTTGAGGATAAAGAAAAACTGAAAATAATAAAAAATTTTGTTAATGGACAATTAGAAAAAGAGAATATTTTTTATTCAAAGGATAAAACCTTCAAAGAAATAGCCCAGATTTTAGCCTCAGAAGATATACCTTTTAAAGGCAATGTTGATGTTATTGTTAAAAATATAGAAAACCCAGATATTAAGTCAAAAACTATAGCAGAAATAGCAGATATAGAGAAAGAATCAATTGAAAAGAAGAAACAATCTTTACAGGATCTAAAGAAAGATATGAAACACGACAAATTACCGCCAGATGAAATAATTATAGAACAATTAAAAAAATTTGGGTTTGACAAAGAAGCAGTATCCAAGGTTCTGCCCGAACTGGTTAACTTTTTTGAGGATCCAAAGACAAAGGAAAAAGTTCAAAAACTCATAAACACAAAAGAATTTCAAGCGCTTAGAAAAACAATAGAAAAGATAACAAAACAAAAAGAAGAAGTCCCAGATTCTATCACAAAAGCAAAAGAACATATTGAGAAAAAAGAATCTGCATGGGGAACAGCTTTTGGAGCAGCTGGTTGGTTTGTTACATTAATCTTAATTCTTTTTATTGGACTTCTGATGAAGGGAGAAGATTATTTGATAGGACAAGCCGGAGGAGGTAAAAAGAAAGAGAAAAAATGATAATTAATTTATTAAAATTTTAAATAATATGTAAAATGCAACAAAAATTTTTAAACAATCTTCCTCCAGAAATGAAAAGCACGGTTTCACAATTATATGACACTATATATGACACTATATTAGAACGTTCATTAATGCGAGCTTATAAAAATTTAGATAACGAAAAAAAAGCAATGATGGCAAAAATATTCAATTCTGATAATGAAGAAGAAAAAAATAATTTCTTGCATGACTACCTGGGAAATCTACAAGAGATTATGATGGAAGAAACAAAAAAGATAGTAACGGATATTAAAAAAACAACTCATTAATTAATTAATGGGTTGTTTTTAATCATTGTTATTTTGTTAATTGCTATTTAATTTGAGCGGGGTACGAGAATTGAACTCGCGTCTCGACATTGGCAATGTCGTATATTACCACTATACTAACCCCGCATTTGTTTTTATAATATCAATATTTTTATGTAAGGTCAATCAGCATGGGGTTGACTTTTAAAAATTCTGATTTTATGATAGAATGCCTGTATTAAAATTATGGACAAAAAAACTCTCTCCGAATTAAAAAAGAAATTAGAGCAAGAACGAGCCCTTTTAGAAAAGGATTTGTTAAAATTTGCCGATAAAGATAAGAAGCTGCCTGATGATTACGATACCAGATTTCCAGATCTCGGAGGCCGTTCTTCTGCGCCTGATGAAGGCGTTAAAGAAACAGAAATGTATGAAAACTTATTGGCTGTAGAATATGCTTTAGAAATTCGCCTTAAAGAAGTTAATGAAGCTTTGGAAAAAATTAAAGAAAATAATTATGGTCGCTGTGAAATCTGTAAAAAAGATATCCGATTGGATCGTTTAAAGGCCAATGCTGCGGCTAAAACTTGTATAATTTGCAATAATAAAAACAAGTCCCAGAAAAAATAAACTATAAAATATTCAAAAAAGCGGCGGGTGCATAAATTATGTTGTCTAAAATTTACTCTGCCGCTCTTTTTGGTTTAGAAACTACTTTAATTGAAGTAGAAGTTGATGTATCTAATGGACTTCATTCTTTTAATATAATCGGCTTACCAGATATTTCTATTAAAGAAGCCAAGCAAAGAGTATCAGCCGCAATAAAAAATATTGGAGCTAAATCTCCTTTAAGAGCAAATAGGAAAATTACTATTAATTTAGCGCCAGCTAATATGAAAAAATACGGCTCTTATTATGATGTAGCTATTGCATTAGGCTATCTTTTGGCTTCTGAACAAATTATTCCTTTTTCTCCTGAAAAAAAGATTTTCGTTGGAGAATTAACATTAGAAGGATTGGTAAAACCAGTACGCGGAGTTTTAGCTATTGCTATGTGGGCAGAAAAAAACGGTTATGAATATATTTTCGTTCCTTCTAAAAATGCTGCCGAAGCGGCTATGGCTGCAAAAAATCTAAAAGTTATTGGAATAAAAAACCTTAAAGAACTTATTTCTTTTTTAGAAAACAAAATTAATCTTTCTCCTTATAAAGCCCCTAAGAATTTTCCCAGTGCTTTTAATAAAGAGATGGATTTTTCTCAAATAAAGGGGCAAGCCAGAGCAAAAAGGGCGCTTGTTGTCGCTGCCAGCGGAAATCATAATATTTTAATGATAGGTCCGCCTGGTTCGGGAAAAACTCTGCTAGCCAAAGCCTTTCTCTCTATTCTCCCACCAATGAGCATGGAAAAATGCCTTGAAGTGACTAAAATTCACAGTATTAGCGGATTGCTCCCGCCTTCTCAACCATTAATTACGCAATGTCCTTTTCGTTCTCCGCATCATACTGCGTCGTCAGCTGCGCTAATTGGAGGGGGAACGCATCCGATGCCCGGGGAAATTACTTTAGCTCATTGCGGAATCCTTTTTCTGGATGAATTGCCAGAATTCAAAAGAGATGTTTTGGAAAGCCTTAGGCAGCCACTAGAAGAGGGGAAAATTTGCGTATCCCGCGTCCAAAACAGAATCACTTTTCCAGCTAAATTTATTTTAATAGCGGCAATGAATCCCTGCCCATGTGGCTATTTTGGTGATTCGCATAAAGAATGCGTCTGCCGCCCTGGAGATATAATTAGATATAGAAAAAAGATTTCTGGCCCACTTTTGGATAGAATCGATATTATTATTGATGTACCGCGTTTATCATTTAAAGAAATAAAGAGCAATATCCCCCTAGAAACCTCGGAAGAAATAAAACAAAAGATTATTACTGCCCGTAAAATACAAGAACAAAGATTCATTAATATTAATCCTAGTATGTCTACTAACGGGGAAATGAAAATAAAAGAAATAAATGAATTTTGCCAAGTAGAGCAACAAGCGGAAATCTTACTAAAAAAGGCTATCAACAAATATTCTTTATCAGCTCGATCCTATCACAGAATTTTAAAAATCAGCCGGACAATAGCTGATTTAGAAAATACAGAAACAATTAAGTTTAATCACGTTGCCGAAGCATTGCAATATAAAACGGAATTTTCTTGGAATGAATATTAATTGTCCCTATCGTCTTTTTACAAAAGGATTCTGGGCTCCTCTGACTTCAAAATGAAGATGACAACATTCAGCATTGCCTGTGTCACCCATCTTTCCTATTAGATCTCCTTGATAAACCTTATCTCCTTCTTTTACAGATAATCCGCTTAGATGGCCATAAACAGTCGTAGTGCCGTTATAATGTTGAATCTTAACTAAATTACCATAACCGTAATTATATCTTCCTGTTCCTTTAGCTTCAACTACCATTCCATCAGCAGCAGCATAAATAGGACTTCCACAAGAACTCACAATATCAACGGCATTATAATAGTGGAAAATCCCTCTATTCAAGCCGAAGGAAGTAGGATAAGCAAAAAAGCCATCAATCTCTGGCCAATGACTAATATCAATTATCATAGGTTTAAGCCCAGCAGATAATGATAGAGAAGTGGCTGAAGAAAGCCGACCACTTGGAATGATAAGTTCTTGGCCGATTTTTATAGAACCTTCATCTTTTAAATCATTAAAAACAAATATTTCATCAGATGATGCCCTGTATTTTTTGGCTATAGAAAGTAATGTGTCTCCTTTTTTGACTGTATGCATTACTCCTGAAATTGGAAGAATAATGAGTTCCTGATTGGGTTTAATTATAGAGCTGGATTTTAAATCATTAGCCCATAAAATAGTATTTAAACTTACTCCAAAATTTGCCGCAATTCTACCCGGCGTATCTCCTTCCTGCACTACATAGGAAAAAACTGTATGGCGCTGAGATGAAGGCAATAAAAATTTAACAGGGGAATTAATTCCCAAAAAACTATCGCTGTTTATAATAATCAAAAAATTCTGTTGGGCTGGGTCATACGTTTCAAAATCGCCCTCAATAATTTGACTTCCGTCCGCACTTAAGCATTCACTGTAGGCATAAGCCGTCTTAGCAAATGAACTGCCTTCTAAAATTATGGGGCAACCGTCTTCTTTTATTAAAAACTCTTCCCCCTCTTTTTGAAGAAACATAATTTGGGAAGAAAGATAAGAATTGCCGAAAAACAAAGAAATCAAAAACAAACCAATTGCTATCTTTAATAAAGATAAGGACATTAAATAATTGGCGCTTTTTATACCTTTATTAAGTTGTGCTTTCCAGGTAAAAATGGTAATTTAGAATAAATGTTATTAAAAAAGCCTTCTTAAAGGCCTTATCAATAATTCTATCAAGATTAGTTTGAATGTCAACCCCGTCAGAAACAATACTTCTAACGGGGTAAACAAAATATATCTTTTAGTCTATTCTGTTAAATTAGGAAAATTTATCTTTTTGCAATTAAGCATTTCTGTTTCTGAAATCTTTGCCTTGCCTCCAGTCAAACCAAAATCCTGTAAATAAGCTGTGATTTCTCCTGTTGTGTTATTTACAATTTTTACAATACCAAACGGAACTTCACTGCTAATCCATATCTCAATATCGTTTTCGTCCATGAGCTTCGCTATTTGAATTGTTTTTCCGGTATTAGTAGTAAAAGTACCATAAGTATATTCATTATTTAAACTATATTTTTCTGGTGTTTTTATTGCTGGAAGCAAAGAACTAAATGAAGGTATAAGTATTTCCATTAAAGAATCGTTTACGCAAATAACTTCGCTTTTCCCTTTTAGTTTACTAACAATCTCCACTATTTCATTTGATTCTCTGTCCCGCCATACCTGCGTAACAGCACTTTCATTTTCAGAAACAATTGACTCAATTTCTATTCCATATGCTCGTGTATTATGAACAATCTTTTCTCCTAAATAAACTATCCTTTGTGAGTTTTCTGCACTATTCATAATTTCAGACCAAGCGCCTTCTCCAGGTTTTAAGAATCCAGTATAAATATTTTGATTTCCCCTACTTCTTACAAGCAAGACTGCGACAATTGCTATTATGGCCAGACCAATGATGACCAAATTTGTATATGTTTTTTTATTCATTATTTTTATATAATTATTTTAATTACCTTTCTATTTTACCATTATAAATACTTTTGTCAAAATCTATATGATAACAAGAAAACAAAAAAAATTAGGGCAAGTTTTCCTTAAGGACGAGGAGACTATACAAAAGATTATCCAAGCAGCAGATATCAACTCCAAAGATCAAATTTTAGAAATTGGACCAGGAAAGGGCATTTTAACTCAAGCTTTTTTGAAAACTGGTGCTGAAATAATCGCTGTTGAAAAAGACCCAGAATTAGTAAAATTCCTGAAAGATTACTTTAAAGACAAATTAAATTTAAAAATTATCCAAGGAGATATTCGAGACTTCCTCCAAAACACTGAATACAGAATACTGAATACTGAATACAAGGCCATCGGCAATATTCCTTATTATTTAACTTCGCGACTTTTGCGTTTACTTTTAGAAAATCCAATTAAACCTAAATTAATAGTTTTAATGATTCAAAAAGAGGTGGCTGAAAGAATAATAGCTCAACCACCAAAAATGAATCTTCTATCCGCTTCTGTACAATTTTATGCAAAACCAGAAATCATTTGCTATGTTCCAAGAACCGCTTTTTATCCAGAACCTAAAGTAGACTCTGCTGTTATTAAAATAACTCCTTTACCCGCTAAAATTTTGAAACAAAATTTAGGCGGGCAAACTCCGCAATCTTTTTTCAAAGTTATAAAAGCTGGTTTTAAGCAACCAAGAAAATTGCTTATAAATAATCTCTCCAAAAATCTCAGTATAAAAAGAGACGTTCTCCAAAAAATATTCATACAATTAAACATGCCGCTAAATACAAGGGCGCAAAATCTTTCCATAAAAGAATGGATTTCTCTTTCTTCCTTGTTAATCAAAAATATTGTATAATAAAGAAAATATATTAAACATTAATTTAATATTATGAAAACAAAAAATATATTAAAAATTGGGGTTTTTAGCATAGTTATTCTTACATTACTAATCAGCCCTGTTTTAAAAACTGATATTTCACAAGTAAGAGCTGGGTCTGACTGCGAAGAAGCAGGAGGTACATGTGTTGTTAAAAAGACAACAAAATGTAGTGATTTAGAAGATTACATTGAATCTTCTTTGAGTTGTCCTGGATTTGGTAGTGAGCAATGTTGTATTCCAAATCCTGAACCTGGGACAACAGAGATAAGACATGGAGCACAGACAATAAAAACCAGACTTCAAGAAGAAAGGCCAGAAGGTCTTTGTAAGAAGAACTTTGAAGAGGGAATGCAGGAATGCGCAGCGAGGTATGGTTGGGGGTTAGATGCGCTTGGATGCGAAATAAAAGTAGTGATTGCAGACATGTGGTGTGTTACTACAAAAGCCATACTTGAAGGTTTGGGTAAAATGTTTGCTGGATTAATAGATTTAGAAATAGGCTGGATATTAAAAGCGTTAAATCCGAAAACTTATGGCGGATTTGCTACAAATGATGGTGTTATACAAATATGGGAAATGATGCGCAATTTAGTTAACGCACTTTTAGTTTTAGGGTTAATAGGTATTGCTATCGCAACTATTCTTGGTTATAAAAAATATGCTTGGAAACAAATCCTTTGGAAATTAATACTTGTTGCTTTGTTAGTAAACTTCAGTTTAGTTATATCAGGAATCATAGTAGATACTTCTAATTATCTCTCAGTATATTTTCTAAACATTGCTCAAGAAAAAAATGAAAGCCTTGCCCCTCGTATAATGGAAAGTTTTAGTTATATTGAACAAGAACAACAATCAGCGGATACAAAAACATTTGATCCTCCTGTTTTATTTGGCGAGGATAAATATGAAACGCCAAAAATTCTAGGTCTTGGAGATACTGGTACAGCAACTACAACAGCAGCAACGGAAGTAGAGAGTTATAGCCTACGTTTTGGTAACTTTTTCATAATCAGCTTTATAATGATATTGGTTGGAGGTTTTGCTGTTATTGCTTTGCTTGCTATTTTCTTGACAATAATTTTCAGAGCATTCATTTTAATTATGCTTCTAGGTTTATCCCCTATCGTTTTTGCTTGTTGGATTTTCCCAGATACAGAAAAATATTGGAAAATGTGGTGGCAACAATTTATAAAATGGTGTTTTTTTCCTGTTATTTTTAGTTTTATACTGTATATTGCTATAATAGCAATGAGTGGAATGAGTCAAATATCAATCGGCGCAGACTCTGTAACTTCAACAATAGTGCAAATGATTTTATTCTCTATGTTTTTGGTAGGAGGATTAATTTTCTCCCTCCAAAGCGGAGGAGCAGCATCTCAATTAGTTATGAAACAAACTACTAAGGCTGGAGCAGTAGCTGGCGCCTTCCTTGGTCATAAAGCATTAAAAGGAGCCGTAAGCTCAGAACCATGGAGAAAAGCTCAGAAAAAATTAGAAGACAGCAAATTTGCGCCTACACATGACATAGGGGTTTGGATGGGTAGGCAGCCTAGGAAAGTTCGCGAAGCTGAACTAAAACAAATTGAAGAAGATTATAAAGGAAGAAGCCCAGATCAAATTAGAGTTGATATGGAAGCACATAAGACAGATGGGGGAAGAATGGCTTTGGGTGTTAACACATTAATAGGAAAAGAATCACTGGATTATAAAAAAGATAGCAAGTTCATCGAAATAGCTAAAAATCAACCTAATTTAAATGTTTCAGGAATTAAAAAAATTCATCCAGAACTTCATGCTAAATACTTTACAAAACCTGAAGATATGGACAAAGCAATAGAACAGATGAAGCGAAGATTCCATGGAGTCTCTCGTGATGAAGCTAAAAATCGTGTTATCACTAATCTTATAGCAGAACAACTGCTAAAATCTTCGCCTGATGATATAAAATTAGGTAATTGGGAAAACATTCTTGAAAGATTAGAAGAAAAAGGACCACAGCATACCAATCGATTTTTCTATACTCTTTTAGATAAAAATCTTCCAGCTGGAAATTTTGCTGCTATGCTTAGGTCAACAAATGATACTGAAAAACAAACAAAATGGGCACAAAAACTTGTAAAATCTGTCCAAGACAAAATCCACGGAAATGAAGAAACTGTTAAACAAGAGCTCAAAAGAAGAAAATACGACAAAAATCGTTTCTTGGCAGAATTTTTGCCTTTTTAATCTTACTGAGGAATATGGAAGAAACGAACAAAAACAAATTCTTAAAATCATTCAATAAACTTCCATTTCGTATTCAGGACTTTTTGGCCTCTGACAAGATGGGGGCAATTATAGATGATGCTTTAAATTTGGGCAAAGTTTCATCTGAAAAATTTTCTAGTGTTATGGACATCATAACAGAAATTTTATCTTTTCAATTATCTAAAGATCAATTCAAAAATGAATTAGAAAGAAGAATTAATATTTCTCCAGTAGCAGCTCAAATTGTTAACAAAGTAATTGAAGGAAAAATCTTTAAAATATTTGAGAAAGAATTGAACCAATACAAACCTCAACCTTTAGAGCAAAGAATTCCGCAAAAGCCCTCAAAGATAAAGCCTATTACGAAAGAAAAAATTGAACAAACCATTACAGAACAAATGCCTTCTGAACCAATTATTCCTGAATATTCTTTGCCTGAACCATCTGAAGTAAAAGTGGAAAAACCAGTTAGTAAAATAGAGGAATTAAAAAAAGTTGTTGCTCCAAAAATTTCTTCAGAACAACAAGAAAAAATCAGAGCAAAGCTATTGGCGGCAATGCAGAGAAAACCCGTCCAACCGAAGATTGTTGAAGAAATGAAAAAAGTCTCTTTAAAACCCCCATCGCCCAAAGAAGCAAAAAGAGAAGAAAAGGAAATATTAGAAAAGAAAAGAATAGGAGAATTAACGCCCTCTAAAATTTTAAGCGGTGAAGGAAAAGAATTTGAGGATGAAGAAGTTTTTGTGAAAACTAAAAAAGAAAAACCATATATCCTTGACGTTAAATTAAAAAAGGAAAAAGAAAAAAAAGAAGAAACGCCTACTATCCAAAAGCCTATTCCTTATAAAAAATATCAGAAAAAAAGTCCTTTTGGTAAAGCTTAAAAATATGACTTATCAAGTGCCTCAATTTATAAAAGAGGAAACAAAATTAATGGGTTGGATTACCTTTACCCAATTATGGATTTTATTATCTTTTGGAGGACTCCTCCTTTTACTTTTTTCTGTTTTAAAACCATGGCTTTGGTTAATTTTAGCAATGATTCTCGCTCCAGTCGGTTTTTCTCTCGCATTTGGGAAAATCCATAGTGTTCCTATTTATACACTCGCCATTGCCGCAATCAGACATTTTTGGCTTCCAAAATACTATCTATGGAAAAAAGAAAAAACTTTTTCGAAAGTATCTTATTCTGTTTCTCAAAAGCCTAAACCCACAGTAAAAACACAGATTAAAAAACAATTGGACAAAAAAACACTTAAACAATTAACCGATATATTAGATAAATAGATGCCTAAAGAAACTTTCAGTAGCCAGTCACTCATTTCCCTTCAACAAATTAGAAAAGGGGTAGTTATTCTTAAAAACGGTTCGCTCCGTTCGGTTTTAGAAGTATCAGGTATAAATTTTGATTTAAAATCAGAAGAAGAACAATCTTCCGTGTTAATGAGCTGGCGTAATCTTATAAATAACTTAGATTTTCCATTGCAAGTTGTAGCTCATTCTAGGCGCGTTAATATTGAATCATATTTAAATTTTCTTCAGGAAAAGATTGGTCAAGAAACAAATAATCTGCTTAAACTGCAAGGAGAGGATTATTATACATTCATTAAAGGACTTGTTACTGGAAACAATATTATGAAAAAGAAATTCTATGTAATAGTGCCCTATGACCCCATTATGATTAAACCAAAGACCGCGTTAAGCCAAATATTAGAAGCTTATAAAACATTGCTTAATTTAAGGCACCAGGCATTTTCCGCCACAATCCCTCTTTCTGATGAAAGCTTTCGTCAGCATTATCAACAATTAATAATCAGACAAAATAATATCATTACGAATTTAACTAGAATGGGATTACAATCACGACCATTAACTACTAAAGAACTGATTGAATTATTTTTCAATTCATACAACCCAGAAGCTTTTGAAAGAGAATCCATAAATATTCCAGAAGAATTTAATAAATAAAATATGCGTTTTCCAAACTTATTTAAAAGAAAACCTAAAAACCCGCAAGTGGTAGCGCAATCCCAGGCTGTTTCTACTCTTCAGGACTTAATTTCCCCTGCTGGATTAGAAATTAATACTAACTTTCTCAAATTAGGAAATAAATATTGTTCAACTCTTTTTATCCTAACTTATCCAAATTATTTAGCCTCTAATTGGTTTTCCTCAATTATTAATTTGGATGAATCTTTTAATATTTCAATCTTTTTCCACCCTCTTAATATTAATAAGGTTTTAAGAAATTTAAGAAAAAAATCTGCAGAAATTCAAGCTCAATTAAGCATTGAAGCAGATAGAGGATTAGTTCGTAACCCCTTATTAGAAGCTGCTTTAAATAATATTGAAAAACTAAGAGATACTATCCAACAAGGTAGTGAAAAACTTTTTGAAGTAGGTGTTTATATCACTTTTTTTGCCAATGACAAGGAGGAACTTATAAAAATAGAAAGTAAAATCAAAAATGTATTAGAGCAGCAGTTAATTTACGCAAAACCAACTGTCTTTAGAGAATTCGAAGGAATGGAATCTTCCTTACCATTGGGAATAGATAGATTATTATTAACTACTCCCTTAAATTCACAGCCGGCTTCAACCCTTTTCCCTTTTTCTTCTTTAGACCTTTCAGAAAACAAAGGAATCCTTTATGGCGTTAATCTGCATAATAATAGCTTGATTATTTTTGACCGCTTTGTTCTACCAAACGCAAATATGATAGTTTTTGCCCAAGCTGGCGCAGGAAAAAGTTATGCTATAAAATTAGAAATCCTTCGTTCATTATTACTAGGAACTAATGTATTGATTATTGATCCGGAAAATGAGTATGAATACTTGGCTGATTCAATTGGCGGAAGCTACTTTAAAATATCTGTTGCTTCTGATGATAATATTAATCCATTTGAACTTCCTACAGTAAAAAAAGAGGAAACTGGCGAAGAAGTTTTTCGCAACCATATTTTAAATCTTATTGGCCTAATTAAGTTAATGCTTAAAGGTCTTTCTCCTCAGGAAGAACTTATGCTAGATAGAGCCATTGTACAAACATACGCAAGTCGGGATATTTTTCCTGAAAATATGGTTGAGAAAAAAAATCTGCCATTAATGGAAGATCTAGAGAATGTTCTTAAAAATACCGAGGGAGGCGAAGATTTAGCTGCAAAACTTTATAAATTCACCAAAGGAAGCTATGCTGGCTTCCTTAATCAACCATCGAATATTAATATTAACAATCGTTTAGTTATCTTTGGCGTAAGAGAATTAGAAGAAGAACTTAGGCCTATTGCCATGTATGTAGTATTAAATTACATATGGACAATGATAAAAAAGGATTTAAGAAAAAGGGTTGTAATAATTGATGAAGGATGGTGGTTGTTACGCCACGAAGAAAGCGCGTCTTTTCTTTTTGGTTTAGTTAAAAGAGCGCGAAAGTATTATATGGGAGTAACCTTTATTACACAGGACATAGAAGACGCTTTAAAATCACCTTATGGAAAACCATTAATTACCAACTCTGCTTTAGCCCTTTTACTAAGACAGTCGCCTGCGAATATTGATATCATAGGCAAAGCCTTAAATCTTACAGAACAAGAAAAAACCATCCTTTTGCAAGCTTCTGTTGGCACAGGTCTCTTTTTTGCAGAAGACAAACATGCTGCCATTCAGATTATCGCTTCTTATGCTGAAGACCAAATTATTACCTCAAACCCAGCTCAACTTATAGATATTAGGAAAGCTAAAGAGGAGTTCAAAAAAGAATAAATATTATTCTATGAAAAATAAAATGAGCTTAACAATATTTTTATTCTTGCTTATAACATCCATTATTAAAGATGTTATAGAAATCTTTTTGGGATTTATTCCTGGAATTAACCTCTTTGTTTGGGTTATTGTCCTGCCTCTCGTCATTTATATCTTTGTTATTACACTTATCAGCGGAATAAGAGGTACATGGATTTTTATTGGTCAAGCATTAGATCTTATACCATTTGCCAGTATTTTGCCCATTGCCACTTTAACTGTTATACTTGTCTATGCACTCCAAAAATCACCAGCACCTGTTAAAAAAGCAATAAAAAAAACAGCTAAGCTTGCGTCTGTAACTAAACTTACGTCTGCAACATCGCCAAAAAAAGTCTAATCATTTTTAAATAAAAAATAATATGCTTAAAAATATCTTCAAAAAAACAAAGGCTATAGTATTAATTGTTTTGATATTAAATTTGGGATTAGGTGGTTTATTTTTAGTCCCAATACAAACTCAGGCTTTTTTGGATCCACAAGGGGTCTTAGATACAATAACAAACCTTAATGATGGCGCAGAATTAGCAGAACTTACTCAAAATGAACTTATAAACATAATACAGAACAGTCAAGAGATTCCAGAAGATTTAAAACCATATCTCATAAACTCAATACAAAATGACGGGAACATTACAGATACTGTTAAAGACGAACTCATAAATATCATACAGAATAATGAAGTAATTCCAGAAGACTTAAAATTATTGGTTATAAGCGCAATAAACGGAAATAATGATATTTCAGGACTTGTCAAAAGTTGGATTTTAGATTTATTACTTAAACATGTAGATATTGAGCATATCTGTAAATCACTTTCAGATGCAACTGCAAATATAATGGTTTTTGGCACAACAGTTGGCACCTCAATGGCTATTCTTATTACCCAAATATGCCCAATAATTTTAAATGAAATTCTGCAGACATTTCTGCAAACATTGCCAGAACCACCAGCTCCACCAAACATACAGTCAATTGAATATCCTATTTTTGAATCTTACCAATGGGAAATAGGAATTCCTGGACTAGTTAATCCTGGCGATGTTACTCAATTTTAATAAAAACTTATGACTCCAATAAGCTTAATCGAGACTTTTATTTGGTGGGCTTTTCGCCTCGCTGGAATTTTAGCTTTTGCCATGATTGTTTATGCTGGTTTTCAATACCTTACTTCTGGAGGTAATACTGCCCAACAAAAAGACGCCCAAGAAAGAATCACAGGCGCCATTATTGGACTTCTTTTATTGTTTGCTTTTTATATTATTCTTTATACTATCAATCCTGATATTCTAAAAGGTTCTTCTGATACAATAACCCTGCCCTCATCAGAAGTTACCCTAGAAGTTACTACAGAAGATCAGGCTATATCAAAAAATTTAGTTAATATAAGAGATATGGGGATTCCAATAAATGATAATACATTTGGTCAATCAGAAGCTTATTTAGATTCCACGTTAGCAAATAAATTACTTCTATTAAAAGATATAAATCCGAAGTGGTGGGTAAATGATGCCTGTATTGACGCTGAATGCAATAGTACAAGTTATACGCCAAGGAGAGCCGATGATTGTCATCTTGATGGCACTTGTGTAGATATAGATTCAGTTTCAAATAGTTCTGAAGATAATAAAAAAATAATAGCAGAATTTAATAAAGCTGGATTGGCAGTATTAGATGAGGGAAATCATCTCCATGTATCTTTAATGGAAGCAACTGGATATGGTTCATATCCAGGCAGTGATTATTGTATTACTGAAGGATGCTGGTATGGTGCTACTTAAAATCAAATATTAGAAAATCTATTTTTCTTGCGGTTTTATTATAATATGCCTCTCTTTCCTTTCCCCAACACTTTCTGTGAATACATCACTTCTTAAAGCAATCTCTAAATGGATAATTCTTCTATCTCGCGCCCTCATGGGCGGTAATTCTATTTCTTTTTTTGATAAAGATACGTGACGAGCCGCTTTTTTAGCAAATTCTCTTAATTTTTCTTCCTGTATTGCCCGATAATTATTAATATCTAAAATAATTCTCCAAGGATAATCATTGGAGTATTTTTTTGAAAAGATATTTAATAAATATTCTAATGCTTGCAGGTTTTCTCCATCACGTCCTATCAAAAGACCACTATAATTAATTTCTGAATCAGTTTTAATTGAAAACTGAACAAGTTTGTCCTGGGGACTTTCTTGTGTACTAATCTCAAAATTTACAAAACCAACAATTGTAAGCAATTCTTCTAAAAAAGATTTTACCTTTAATGTTTCCATAATAAGAACCTGTTTACTTTGTTCACAGAACCTTGTTTCTCACTTTGCCACGTTAAACGTGGCTTTGCTCAAAATTAACTGATAGCCTTTACTTCCGATGCTTGATTTGGGAGAATGGTTTCTTTCTTAGTCATATATTCCTGCAAAAGATTTACTAAAGTAAATCCTATCCAATACAAAATAACAATCGCGGGAAATCTCTGGTAGAAAAATAAAATTATAAAAGGGAAGCCAAGTAACATTGCTTTGTTCTGGCCTGAACTTGGTTGGATAAAAGTCAAAAAGGAGTTCAAGCAAGCTGAAATAATCGCGAGAGCAAGGCTTGGAGCTTTAAGATCAATAATGCCAAGGAATAAATAATTTATTTGTTCTGGCAATTTAACAAAGCTATAAAGATAAGGAGCCCAATCATTGACTATGGCTTGCCTAAAAAATATATAAAGGGAAATAAAAATAGCCAATTGGAAAATGATAAAAAAGAAAGAATTGCCAGGATTGATTTTTTCTTCCTTAAAAATTTTCATTACTTCCTGATTGGCCTTTATTGGTTCCTTCTTAAACTTCTTTTGAATTTCTTTAATTTTCGGCTGTAATTTTGCCATTTTTCTTTGATCCCCCATGGCTTTTTTATACCAAGGCCAAATAATAAAACGAATTATTGCCGCCAAAATTAAAACAGCCCACCCTAAATCACCCATTGTTAGATTGGAGAGTAAGGCTAAAAGATTATATAGCGGTTGAAAAATCAATAATTCAAAAACATTCATAATAATTTATTTAAATAGTTTTAATAATAATTCACCAAGAGATTCTTTCAGCTTTGAGAAATTCATATTTAAACAATTTCTCTTCGTAACAATCACAACATCAAATCCTTTTGGAAAAACCAACAAAGAATTTCTAAGTATATCTCTAATTCTTCTTTTTAAAGCATTCCTTTGTACAGCTGACTTACTATTTTGAGCCTTAACAATAATTCCATACCTCGGATAGTCTAAATCACTCTTTTTGAAGATAATTTTAAAACACTCGTTTTCTTTTACATTACCTTTAGTAAAAATCTCTTTAAAAGCAACAGAAGATGTAATTCTGTTTTTCTTTTTAAGCATTACTTAAGGAGTTAATTTTTTTCTTCCTTTTTGCCTCCGTTGACTAATAACTTTTTTTCCTCCCTTAGAAGACATTCTTTTTAAAAATCCATGGGCGCGTGATCTCTTTTTCTTTTTTGGCTGATAAGTAATCGACATAGCAATAAATATTAAATTTAAATCTAGAACAGCATACCAAAATATACGTTAAATATCAAACCCACTGATTATCAACAGTTTATCCCCAAAAGAGAATGATTTTCTTGCAGAAACTAAATTTTATTTTTATAATGGAAATGCGTACATTTCAATTTCAACGTTCTTGAGTAAAACGAAAGGTTGTTATACTATAGAATGTAAATATTGTGATTTCAATTATGGATATCAAAGAACTTTGGGAAGCAGCTTTGGGAGAGATTAAATTGAATATTTCTAAAGCTAATTACCTAACATGGTTAAAAGATGCTTTTATTTTAGATATTAAAGAAGGAACGGTCTTTATAGGTGTCCCATCTAGTTTTACAAAAGAATGGCTTGAAAATAAATACCATAAACAAATTCTACACGCTCTTTTTAGCTTAAATCCTAAAATTAAAAAGATTGAATATCTGGTTACTACTAATAAAGATTCTTTAAAAAAAATAGAGACTAAAAAAACAAAACGTTCTTCAACTATTTCAAAATCGTCAGTTTTAGATGAACAATTAGAATTTAATATTGACCCTGAAACTAATCTTAATCCAAAATACCTTTTTGAAAACTTTGTTGTCGGAACCAATAATGAATTAGCTAATGCAGCATCTTTGGCAGTAATAGAAAATCTAGGAAAAAAATATAATCCTCTTTTTATCTATGGCGGCGTTGGATTAGGAAAAACACATCTTCTACAAGCTATTGGTAATGAACTAAAGAGAAAAAAAAAGAAATTGAAAATTTTATACGCTACCTCGGAAAAATTTACAGATGATTTAGTTAATGCTATCCGTAATCAAAAAATGACAGAGTTTAAAAAAAGTTTCCGAAATCTTGATCTTCTTTTAATTGACGATGTCCAGTTTGTCGCCGGAAAAGATAAAACACAAGAAGAACTTTTCCATACGTTTAATACGCTCTATGAAAAAGATAAACAAATTGTTTTTACCTCTGATCGCCCGCCAAAATCTATTCCGTCTATTGAGGAACGGTTAAGGTCTAGATTTGAAGGGGGTATGATAGCTGATATTGGTTATCCTGATTTTGAAACAAGATTAGCTATTTTAGAAAACAAAAGTCAGGATGTATCCCATCTTATAAACAATGATGTTCTTAAGTATATAGCTGAGGCAATCCCAAAGAATATCAGGGAATTAGAGGGAGCATTAAACAGAGTCATCGCGCATGCGCGCCTTAAAAATAGTCCAATCTCTTTAGAAGAAACCAAAAGAATATTGTCACTCATTTTAAATAAATCAAATAAATATATTTCACCAAAAGAAGTGATTAAAAAAATAGTTTCTTTCTATGACCTTAAAGAAGACGATGTTTTGGGTCGTTCTAGGAAGAAAGAATTAGTAAAACCAAGGCAAATAGTAATGTATCTTTTGCGCGAAGAGTTGCATTATTCCTATACCAGTATTGCTGAAAAATTAGGTAATCGTGACCATACCACCGTTATTCATGCATATAAAAAGATATCTTCTGAAATTGAAAAAAACCCTGTTTTTTGTCAGGAAATAACAATTTTGAAAGAAATGTTGTATAATAAATGATGGTGGATATATTGTTGATAAAATAAGGTGTAAACACTTGATAAAATTGAGAATTGAAAATTAAAAATCGAAAATTAAATTACTATCCCCATGTTTTCTCCAAATTATTCATTAATTATTCACTAGTTATCCATTTAAAGAATCATTAATAACCAATACTACCTTTAAAAAATCATTTATGCACAAAATATCCGTCCTTAATTATAATAACATATTAATATATATAATATATAAATAATAATTAGTATAAAAATATGAAATTTATCACTTTAGTCGATAATTTTAAAAAATCTATTAATTTAGCAGAAAAAATTACAGGGAAAAATCTTACACTCCCTATTTTGAGTAATATCCTTTTAAAAACAAATAAAAATAAGCTCCATCTTTTGGCCACTGATTTGGAAATTGGAATTGAATTAATCATCACAGGAAAAGTGGAAAAAGAAGGAAAATTTATCATTCCAGCAAAAACTTTTTCTATGTTTTTGAATAATTTATCAGAAGAAAAAATTACAATTGAAGAAAGTAAAAATATTCTATCAGTAAAAAGTGGGAATTATAATACGACCTTTCAAGGAATAAATCCCGATGAATTTCCAATTATTCCAGAAACAAAAACAGAAAGATATATAGAAATAGAAAAAAAGGACCTTGAAGAAGCATTAGAACAAGTAATTCCGAGTGTTGGTTATACTTCTCCAAAACCAGAATTGAATGGTATTTTATTCAAATTAGAAAACGATACTTCAAAAAGCGTTTTAAAATTAGTTGGCACTGATAGTTTCCGTTTGGCAGAAAAGAATATTTTATCCCAAAAAATTAAAACTAATATAAAAGATAATTTAGAAATAATAATTCCATTAAGAACAGCGCAAGAAGTTCTAAGAATTATTCAAGAAGAGATGGAGGAAGTTAGTAGTGTAGTAAAGATTTTTCCAGAACCTAATCAAATTCAGTTTTCATTAAATAATGTTCGCTTAATATCCAGGCTTATTAATGCTGAATACCCAAAATATTCTTCAATAATTCCGTCTAATTTTGAAAATCAGACAATTTTAAATAGAAAGAAATTAATTGAGGCCGTTAAAATTATTGGCTTATTTAGCGGGAGGATAAATGACGTTATGTTTGATTTTAATTCATCGAAAAAGGAAATTGTTATTGAGGCTCAAGACCCTTCTTTGGGGAAAAGCCATACAGTTCTTACCCCCGAAGATATAAGTGGAAATCCATTAAAGATTAGTTTTAATTATCATTTCTTATTAGATGGATTGCATTCAATTAAAGAAGATGAAATTATTATTAAATTAAATAAAGAAATTAATCCCGGCTTGATTCATGGGAAATCTGATGATAGCTTTTCCTATATTTTAATGCCAATTAAAATTTGACGCTATATTTTAATGCCAATTAAAATTTGACATAGTATTTTGTCTTATGGCTTTTATATCAATCAAACAAGCACTAAACAGTTGGTCAAACACCAAAAGATTTAAAAGTTTTTTTCAGGGGCAGGAAGCAATTAACGTAATCAACCAATATTTTAAAAAAAGAAAAAACTGGTCCTTGGATATAGTCAGGGTCAGTTCTTTAAAACAGGGGATATTAACAATTAAGTGTTGTAGGGCAGTTATTTCATCAGAATTACGATTAGAGGAACCGCAATTAAGAGCTTATCTTAAAAAGAGAATTCCCAAAGTGAAAATTAATAAAATTTTTTATAAAATTGGATGAATAATTATAAAGGTGTAATTACTTGAAAATAATTATCTATACATAATTTATTTAAATATGGTTATTTAAATATAATTATTGACGCTGTGCTTTTTTGATTAAAGCCGTCAATGGCTTCAATTTTTATTTCATTTTGATCGATTAAATCATTCAGATGTACTTTGTGAGAATAAACATTGTCATCAATTTTATTCAATTCCCCGAGTAATATTTTATTAAGATAAATTTGGGTATTCATTATTTCAGTAGGGCTATTAATTTTAATAATTAAATCCATATCAGCATCAATAAAGCTGCCGTTTTGAGGTGAAATAAATTCAATTTTAGGAACATCGGGAAAATTTATTGTTGTTTGTATGGCATTGGTGTCAATAGGTATATAATTAGCGCCTAAATATTTATTATATTCTTGACTGAAATTAATAATGTTTTTTTGCGCCCATAAAAGCACGGGGATTTCCCAATTCCAAAACTGGGGATTACCTAGTGGGTTAGTAGGCGGAGATTCAAGAATATTATCTTTATTAACATAATAAAGAATGTTATGGATTTCATTGACGCTTATAATTTCTTCAGTTTGAATATTCTTATATTCTTTTGTGTTCACATAACTTCCATTAAGCATTGGGATAGAATTTTTGATTGCTTGGTCATTGGTATATGGAAGTGGTTCAATAAAATTTGTTGGAGGATAAAATTCTATTGATTTTTCCATAAATTCATGCCAGCAAGGAGCTGCTAACATAGATCCTGGCGCTCCTGTTCTACTTACTACAGATCTGTCGTTGTTTCCAGCCCAGACTCCGCTAACCAGGGATGTAGTGTAGCCGATTGTCCATGCATCGCGATATTCAGAATCTGTTCCAGTTTTTGCTGCCGCTTGAAAATCAGGAAAATATAATTGATTATTCCATCCAAACGTAGGGGCCCTCGCGCTATTATCTGATAGAATACTATTAATAAGATGAGCTATTTGTGAATCTAAAACCACTTTATTTTTTAAAGAGAATTCTTCAATGGTTTGATTATTTTTGTCTTTTATTTTTAAAATACTTATTTGTGGGTGATAGATTCCCCCTTGATTGAAAACTGTATATGCGTGAACCATTTCAATTAGTTTTACACCCCCTCCACCAAGAACTAAGCTTAATCCATAATGTTCTGGCGGATCATTAAGTGTTGTAATGCCAAAATCCTGGGCTGTTTTAATAGAATCTTTTATGCCAGCTAGATATAAGATTTTTACTGATGGAATATTTAAAGATTGAGCAAGGGCTTGTTTGAAAGTAACTGGCCCTCTAGTTTTTTCATCATAGTTTCGGACTAAATAAGGATTTTGTGGGTCAGTGGAAAAATTAGCTATTTTGCCATCTATAGCGACATCAAAAATAATACTTTCAGGAAGAAATCCTTTTTTAAAAACCGTGGCATAAACTATTGGTTTAAAAGATGAACCTGGCTGGCGAATACTCAAAGTAGTATTTACATTTCCTTCAGCTTCTAAGTTCCAATAATCGCGTGATCCTACCATTGCTAATATTTGGCCGGTTTTAGGGTCTTCAGCTAAAAGGCTCAGGTTTTTTACTCCTACTTTTTCCTCATTAAGGTTCCCGTATTTTTCCACTAATTTCTCAGCCAAGTTTTGAAGGCGCATATCCAAACTTGTGATAATAGTATATCCGCCTTTTTCCAATTCTTCTTCACTGAATTTTTCATAGAGAAGATTACGAACATACATTACAAAATGAGGCGCTTTAAAGCCAACCTTTGGTGGTGTAAAAATTACTTTTTCTTGTTGGGCTTTTTCTACTTCCTCACTTGAGCAATAATCAAGGCCTTTTACTCGTGAAAGAATCCAATTTTTTCTATTTTCTAGATTTTCCAGATGATTGCCAAAAGGGGACAAATAATTAGGTGATTTGATTAGACTTGTCAAATAAGCCGCCTCAGCTAAGGTTAAATTTTTGGCTTCTTTGCTATAGTAGAAATTACTGGCTGATTCAATTCCGTAAACATTATGTCCATAATTAATTTGGTTCAAATACATTTCTAAGATTTGGTTTTTACTGTAAGTTTGTTCAATCTTAACAGTTAAAATCGCTTCTTTTAGTTTTCTTACTAAAGTTTTATCAATGGTGAGGAAAGCATTACGGGCTAATTGTTGGGTTATTGTAGAGCCCCCCTGAAGACTATCAGGACGCAGTAAATTATGAACAATGGCGCGAATAATACTTTTCATTACAAATCCACGATGTTGATAAAAGTTATGGTCTTCGGCAGCCAAAGTGGCTTTTACAATATAAGGAGATATTTCGTCTAAATTTACAATAGTTCTTTTTTCTCCGCCATGTATTTCATAAAGCAAAATTTCTCCTGTGCGATCATAAATTTTTGTTGATTCTGGAACAACTCGTTGATCAAATGTAGATGGGTCTGGCAATCCTTCAGCGAGAAAAATCAAAAAAAAGCCCAATAGAGTTAAAGCTAGAAGGGATAGTAGCAGAAAAAATGAAATGGTCTTTTTTATCATTTTTGTTTTAATTTGAATATTTTATTCCCAATTTATTAACTCCTGCTAAGGCAACAGCTAAAGCGTCTGCAATATCATCGGGCTTGGGCATTGTTTCTAAAGAGAAAAAACATTGAATTGTTTTTTGGACATCTTTTTTATTCGCTCTTCCATAACCTATAAGATTTTGCTTGATTTCAAGCGGTGTTAATTCAATACATTTTAAATGGTTTTTTTGAGCAACTAACAGAATAACGCCTCTGGCTTCGCTAATGCTCATAACGGTTTTAGCGTTTTTAAAGAAAAATATTTTTTCTATGGCTACTATTGATGGCTTGTATTTTTTGATTAATGAATTAAGGTCCTTGGCAATTATTTCTAGCCTTTCACCTTGGCTTTCTTTGGATATCTCCAAACACCCATAATCTATTGGTTTAATATTTTTTCTTCCAACACGGAGAAAAGCCCATCCTGTTCGAGTTGTTCCGGGATCAATACCTAAAATTATCATTGTTTTGTTACAATAAATCAGCGTTACAATAAATTTCTTCTACATCATCATGTTCATCTAAAGCATCGAATAGATTATCCAACTTTGCTTTTGTTCCTTTATCGGTAATTTTTATTGGTTGTTGGCTGATAAAATCAAATTCAGCCTTAATAACATCTTGGCCTATTTTTTTTTCAAGAAAATCTTTAATTGAAGCGAGGTTTTGCGGATCAGTGTAAATTATAATTTTTTCATCTTCTTCTTTTATTTCTTCGGCCCCATTTTCAATGGCTTCTAGTGAAATATCATCATTCCAAAATTTTTTAGGCAAGATAATTTTTCCTAATTCTTTAAACATCCAGCGGACACTTCCAGTATCTGCCATTTTAGCCCCATGCTCTTGAAGTAAATGCCGTAGTTCAGCTAAGGTGCGGTTTTTATTATCTGTAATCGCATGGATTAAAAGAGCTGAGCCCCCTGGACCATAAGCCTCGCAAAAAATTTCATCAATTTTCTTTCCATCATCTAATTCGCCAGACCCCCTACTTATAGCTCTCTCAATATTTTCTTTAGGCATTCCAAATTCTTTTGCTTTGTCAACAGCCATTTTTAATTTAGAATTGGAATCTATATTTCCACCGTCTTTTGCCGCTACAGTGATTATGGCTGTTAATTTAGAAAAAGCCTTGGCTCTTTTTGGGTCTTTAACAGCTTTTTGGTATTTTACCTTAGACCACTTAGAATGTCCTGACATGATAATATTTAAAAATTTAGCTATTTTATTGTATAATTTTTTTCATTTTTTCGCAAGGAGAACTATTTTTTCCTCAGTTTTCGCTTGAAAAAATCAATATTTTAGAGTAAAATTAACTATAAGCGTTAAAATAGAGGTATTAAAAAGCGCACAATGGATTTAGAACAAATAAAAAAGGAAGCTGAAAATAGTATTTCTTTAATTAAAAATACATCAGATTTAGAAAAATGGCGTATTAAATATTTAGGGAGGAAAAGCGTCCTTTCTTTATTTTTTAATTCTTTGGTAGGATTACCATTAAAAGAAAAGAAAAAACGAGGGCAAAAAGCCAATGCTTTTCGTCAATTTTTTTCCTCTCTGTATAAGAAGAAGAAGGGAGTTTTAGAAACTAATTTTTCTTTTCCTTCGGATTTTATTGATATTACTCAGCCAGGCGAGAAAATCCACCAAGGGCATCTTCACCCTTTGACATTGATTTTACGTGATATAACTGATTCTTTCCAAAAAATGGGTTTTTCCATTATAGAAGGGCCTGAAATAGAAACTGAATATTATAATTTTGATGCCTTGAATATTCCTGCTGGTCATCCTGCAAGAGAAATGTGGGATACGCTTTGGATAAAGCCAAAATTGTTATTGCGGACGCATACTAGCCCAATGCAAGTTCGTTATATGGAAACTAATCAACCGCCTTTTCGTATAATTGTTCCTGGTAAATGTTTTCGTCATGAAGCGACTGATGCTTCTCATGAAATTCAATTTCATCAAATAGAGGGGTTGATGGTCGGAGAAAATATTAGTCTATCTAATTTTAAAGCTGTTATTGAAGAGACTGTAAAAGATATTTTCAAACAACAGGTTTTAGTTCGTTTTAGGCCAAGTTATTTTCCTTTTGTATCTCCTGGTGTTGAAGTGGATATAAAGCTCAAGCAAGAAACAAAAAGCAAAAAACAAGATACAAACGAATGGTTGGAAATAATGGGTGCAGGTATGGTTCATCCAGATTTATTTAAAAGGATGGGATATGAGGCTAATCTCTGGCAGGGTTTTGCTTTTGGGCTTGGAGTGGAAAGAATTGCCATGATTAAATATCATATTGACGATATTAGATTATTTTTCTCTTCGGACATAAGATTTTTGGAACAATTTTAAATTATGAAATTTTCATATAATTGGTTAAAAGATTTATTGAAGTTTAAAGAAACGCCTGAAAAACTGGCAGATATTTTAACGATGTATTTTGCTGAAACGACAGTTAAATATCATGGCAGGAGACCTGTTTTAGATGTGGAACTTTTATCTAATCAAGTTGCTGAAGCGTCGGGTCATTTAGGTTTGGCTAGAGAAATTGGAGCGATTTTAGGAAAAAAATTTATTTATCCTAAAATTAATTTGAAGGAAAAAGATATATTTGCTAAAGATTTTTTGAATGTTAAAATAAAAGATCAAAATTGTAATTATTATTTAGCAAGATTGCTTCAAGGAGTGAGAATAAAAGTATCTTCGAAATGGTTAAAAGACGCATTAACTGATTGTGGCGTACGTTCCATTAATAACATTGTAGATGTTGCTAATTATGTAATGCTGGAAACAGGTCAGCCTCTTCATGTTTTTGATTTTGATAAAATTAGTGATAAATCAGTTGTTGCTAACAAAAAGATTAAAAAGGAAATAATTATAAGGCAGGCTAAGAAGAATGAAAAAATTACCACTTTGGAAGATGAAACATATGATTTAGATAAGGGCGCAATACTTATTGCTGACAATAAAAATCCATTAGCTTTGGCTGGGATAAAAGGAGGGAAAATTGCCGGAATTAGTAAAAATACAACAAATATAGTTTTAGAAAGCGCTAACTTTAACGGGGTAAATATTCGGCTAACTTCTAAAAAATTAGGATTGAGAACAGATGCCTCTTGGAGATTTGAACATAATATTCCCTTGGAAATAGCTGATTACGCAATTGATCGTTTGGCTCAGTTAATCCAAGAATTAGCTGGGGGAGATATATTAAAAGGAAAAGCAGGGCAAAGGATTTCTAAAGAAGAAAAAATATTAATTCCTATTAAATGGGAAAACTGGGAAAAGTTTTTGGGATGGCCAATTAAAAAAAAGGAGGTTATTCAATATCTTTCTCTTTTAGGCTTTTCTATTCAAGAAAGGAAAAAATATTTTTTAATTTCCCCGCCACCTTTTCGAAATGATATAAAAATAAAAGAAGATGTAATGGGTGAAGTAGCCCGTTTGTATGGGATTGATAAAATAGATTCTATTATTCCACAGGAAATACTAACTCTTCCTTTGCAAAATGAGTTTTTTGAATTCCGAAAACAAGTAAAAGATTGGCTTAAGGACTATGGTTTAGAAGAGGTATATAATTATTCATTTATATCAGAAAAAGATAAAGATATTTTGCCTAATAAATGGCAACAGAAACTTATAGGGATACAAAATCCAACCAGTGCTTTGACTAAATATTTACGCTCGACTCTTTTAATCAATTTTCTAAAAAACATAAATTATAATTTCAGTTTTGCTGATAAAATCAGATTCTTTGAAATAGGCAAAACATATCTTAAAGAGAGTAAAAACTTGAAAGAATATTTTGTTTTTTCAGGCGTTTTAGCTCAAAAAGAAAAATGTGATGATTCTTCTATATTTTATCAAGCAAAGGGAATTATTGAAGATTTATTTAGTCGCTTTGGTATTGATAGAGATAATTATAGTTTTAAATCATTAGAAGGCACTGGGTATTCGTTTTTATTAGAACAAGGAGCCGCTATTTATAAAGGCAAAGAGTTAATTGGCGTCATAGGCAACCCTAAAAAAGATATATTAAAAAAGTATGATTGCGAAGGGAAATCGGTTTTTTGGGAAATCAAACTTTTGCCTTTATTGGAAATTATTAAAGAAGAAAGAGAATTCCAACCACTTCCAAAATACCCGGCAATTATTAGGGATATTTCTTTTATTATTGCTCAGAATATCTTAGTGGATAAAATATTAAGTGTTATTCAAAAGACTTCTCCAATCAACCTTGAAGATGTGGATTTGTTTGATATATATGCGGGGAAAAGTCTTTCATCAGACACCAAAAGTTTGTCTTTTCATTTAACTTTTCGCGCCAATGATCATACTTTAAAAAACGAAGAGGTTGATAAAGAAATGAAGAAAATTTATAAAGTATTGAGGGGTATTGGGGCGAAAATACGATAATTAATATGATTAAATCTGTAAAAAAAACAAAAAAAGTTAAAGACTTCCTCAATAATATAGAGGAGAATTCTTATACAGCCAAAGACATTTATGTTTTAGAAGGATTGGACCCGGTTCGAAAAAGACCTGGTATGTATATTGGATCTACTGGTCCTGAGGGTTTACACCATTTAATTTGGGAATGTGTTGATAATTCTATTGATGAAGCAATGGGTGGTTATGCCAAGAATATTAAAATACAGATATTAAAAGAAAATAAAGTGGCTGTAACAGATGATGGTAGAGGAATTCCTGTGGATATCCATAAAAAGACGAAAAAATCAGCATTAGAAACAGTAATGTGTACTCTTCATGCTGGGGGAAAATTTGGAGGGAGTTCTTATAAAGTTGCTGGTGGATTACATGGTGTTGGAGTTTCAGTTGTAAATGCCCTTTCAGAATATTTACAAGCAGAAGTTTGCAGGGACGGTCTTTTGTATATGCAGGAATACAGTCGGGGTAAAACTAAAGCAAAGATAAAAAAGATAGGGGAATGCGAAAAATCGGGGACGAAAATTGTTTTTGAACCCGATCCAGAAATTTTTAAAGAAATTAGATTTGATACAAAAAAAATTCTTGATCATCTAAGGCAACAAGCATATCTTACTCCAGGCACTACAATCAAATTTGAAGATAATAGGGAGGGTGCTCTTATTCCCTCTTATACTTTTTATTTTGAAAGCGGAATTATCACTTTAGTTCAATATTTGGCAAGAGATACCCATTGCCTAACTAATAATGTTTTTTATGTTAAGCAAGAGAAGGAAGGAATTTTAGTTGAGGTTGCCTTACTTTATACAGATGATTCTGAAAGCACAGAAAAAGCTTTTGCTAATAATATTCATACTCCGGAAGGAGGCATGCATTTGACTGGTTTTAGGTCGGCACTAACAAGAACCTTAAATGATTATACTAAGGAGCAGGGAATATTTAAAAATGGAGATAAAGGTTTTGCTGGTGAAGATACCCGTGAAGGATTAGTGGTAGTGATTAGCGTAAAATTAAGAGAACCTCAATTTGAAGGGCAAACAAAAGCAAAATTAGGTAACCCAGAAGTGCGAACTGTTGTAGAAAAAGTTGTGGGGGAAAACTTTAAAGAGTTTTTAGAAGCTAATAAGGAAGACGCTAAAAGGATTCTTGAGAAATCTTTATTAAGCGCTCGAGCCCGGCAGGCTGCCAAAAAAGCTCGGGAGAATATTCTTAGAAAAGGGGTTTTAGAAGGAATGACTTTGCCTGGAAAATTAGCTGATTGTATTTCAAAAAATGCAGAAGAATCAGAATTATTTATAGTTGAGGGCGATTCTGCCGGAGGCTCGAGCAAAATGGGAAGGGATAGAAATACGCAAGCGATTCTTCCTTTAAAAGGTAAGATTTTGAATGTAGAAAAAAGCCGTTTTGATAAGATGATGACTTCTGAAGAGATAAAAGCTTTAATAGTGGCTTTAGGAACAGCAATAAGCGAGGATTTTAACATAAATAGATTACGCTATCATAAAATAATTGTCGCTAGTGACGCAGATGTCGACGGCGCTCATATCCGCAGTTTGCTTTTAACATTATTTTTCCGTTACTTTAGACCAATTATTGAAGCTGGCTATCTTTATATTGCCCAACCTCCTCTGTATCGTATTCAAAAAGGAAAAGAAATACATTACGCTTATACAGAATCAGAAAAAGAGGAGAAATTGCAGACATTAAAGATATTAATGAAATTACAGGGTAAGGTAAAAGAAAAAAAAGAGAAGCCTTCCAAATCTAAGGTACGAAAATTAAAATTAGTTGAAGAAGGTAAAGGCAAAGCTATTTTGGCTGTAGAAAAAGAAGGGATTTCTGAGGGTAGCCACGAGGAATTAATGAAAGGAATTTCTATTCAACGATATAAAGGATTAGGAGAAATGAATCCTGATCAATTATGGAATACAACAATGGATCCTGATCAGAGGGTTTTAAAGCAAGTTACTATTGAAGATGCGGAAGAAGCAGACAGATTATTTGATATTTTAATGGGCAAAGAAGTTTTACCAAGAAAAAAATTCATTCAAGCTTATGCTCAGAAAGTAAGAAATTTGGATATATAAAATTGACTTTTTAAACATTTTCAATTAGGATATTAAAACTATGTTAACTTTACGATTTCAAAGACAAGGTAAAAAAAAGGATTTTATTTTTCGGATTATAGCCGTTGATTCTAAAGTTGCCATTAATAGCGGCAAATCAAAAGAAATTTTAGGATGGTGGGACCCGCGAATAAATAAATTTGAATTAAAAAAAGAAAGAATTCTTTATTGGATCAGCCAAGGGGCTCAGCCCTCAGATTCTTGTTATAATCTTTTAGTACGAGCAAAAATTATTGAAGGTAAGAAAAGGCCTATTAATATTAGGAAAAAGAAAGAGAAAAAAGTAAAAGATGAAGCTGAAACTGGGTCTGTTGAGAAAACAGAGCAAGCGCCAGCAACTGAAGAAAAGCCAATTGAAGAAAAACCAACTGAAGGGAAACCCAAGAAGAAACCTGAAGAAAAAGCAGAAGAAAAACCTGTTGAAGAAACAAAGGTTGAGGGAAAAAAGGAAGAAAAGAAAAAGGGAGTTAAAACCGAAGAGAAGAAAGAGGAAGTAAAAGAGAAATCTAAAAAAGACATAAAAAAGAAGGCGGAAAAAGAGGAAGCGCCAAAAGAAAAAACAGAAAAATAATTATTTTAAGTTATTTTATTTATGATTAAGACGAAAATCGCCAAAAAGGCGATTTTTGTTTGTTGCGAGCTTACGAAACAATTAGAGATAGATATTGACCTTTAACATAAAATATGTTATATTTATGATATCCTGTAATAGGATATCTTTTGTTCTTTGAAAAGAGTACCTTCTGATACACACAAGGAAATTGGTTATTATCTTTGTTAGTGGCTAGTTTCCTGGTGTGTATTATTAAAAAATTTTATTAAAGGAGGTAAAAATATGAAAAGATTAAATATGATTTTCTTAGCAATAGCTACTTTTTTGCATATTTTAGCTATAGGATTCATAGCATTAAGTATTTTTGGTTTTTTTCCTGATGCATGGGAAAAATGGACAGACATATTAGTACTTATTATTTTATGTGAATTGCTAATTGAAGTATTGTTGTCTATCAATAAGGGTGTAAAGAAAGATAAAAGATAAAAAATAAAAAATTTGAAAGGAGTGAAAAAGATGCCAGCAGGAATAAGCAGAGTTTTGGGAAGTCGTTGTAGGTACGCCCGGAAAGACGATTGGATTACACGAATTTTATCTTTTTTCTTTAGAATGTTTATAAAGAGATAAAAGAGAAAAAGAATAAAAGATTTTTAAAAGGAGGTTATAGAAAATGCCGGTAATTTTTGTTAATGGGACCCCAGATAGATATCCTAAAGATAAACTTAAAGAATTTTTGAAAGAACTCCAAAATGCAGGTCAGGATAACCCAAGTTTAAGACTGCGACCTAATCAGGTTTCAGTTTTCTTTCCGGAAGATAGATTAAAAGAAGGCCTAGGAGAAGAAATTATTATTTTTGTTAAAGGCCTTTTCGACTATTCATCTCGAACCCTTCGGGTGAGAAATGAGTACGCGGAAATTTTAGGAAAGATAGCGAAGAAGTTTTTTCCAAAAGCCTTATTAGTTGAATGTTTTATTGAGACTTTTAAAAATATGGAGCAGGGATTTTGGAGCTCCATAGATTAAGTTTATTAAACCATAAACTTAGAAGAAAACCCCATTTAAAAAAGTGGGGTTTTATATTTAAAATCTAATTTCATTTATCGATTTTATAAACAGATTTTAATATTGTAGTAATTGGAATCAGGCTCCCAATCTGCAAGCAGAATTTTACTACTTAGATTTGTATATAGAAAAGGCAAGTGATATTATAAAAGTATAATAATATTATTAAAAATAGAAATTAACATGCGATATTTAAAAGAAAATGAAAATATGTTAACGTCAGAAAATAACGGTTAACTAAATAATATAGTTATTTCAAGTTATCCACAATTTATCTTGACAGAAGAAGATTTTGTTTGTAGGATATATTGTAGAAAATAAAATTAAAACGGTGGGGATAGTTCTAAGGATCTTTTTACAGGGTTCTGAAGAGTTTTAGCCCCACCGTTTTTTCTTTTCAGGGCCCTGTAAAAGGGTCTTTAAATTTTAAAAACAAAAAATGAAACATAGGAAAAAAAATATAAAATTTTTTAAATCACGGTATATTTCCATTTTTGTTATTTTTTTAATTTTAGGATTAACTACAAGTTGGTTAGTTTGGTATTTTAGCGCAGAAGTACGGCAAGCTCGACAATATAAAAAAGATGCAGAGATTTTGGCTAGAAAAATTCAAGAACAGGTAGAAGAATACGCAGCTGATACTTATGGTGGAGAAACGCCAGAAGAAACATACGGAATGTTTTTACAGGCTTTAAAAATGGAGGACATTGGTTTGGCGAGTAAGTATTTTATTTTAGATAAGCAGGAAGAATATAAGCAATTTTTTACTGATATCAAAAATAATAATAAATGGAATGAAATGATTGAAGACTTATTCAATCCTGATAACCAGGAAGGGGAAATGAAAGAAAATAACACATATGTTATTCGTGTCTATAATACTGAGAATTATCTAATTGCTCAGGCTGTCTTAAAAATACCATTGAACCTTGTTGCAGCAGAAAAGGAACCAATTTCTAATATTTGGAAAATAATAGAATTTTAATAGCTTTAAACTTTAAACTATTTAAACCTTTAAGTTCCCTGTATTTATATGAGAAAAAGCCCCACCAGTTTTTTATTTGTATGTTTATTTGTATGTTTATTCTTTTTACCTAATTTTTCTGTTCTTGCTTACGATGCTAAAACTACACATCCAAATTTAACAGAAATTACTGTTGACTTTTATAATCAACACTTTTTAAATCATGCCTTGAATGAAACAGAAAAACAACTTTTAATGCAAGGCAGCATTGATGAGGATGATGGTGTTAGAAGCGTAAATCATTTTTATGATCCAGTTTTTAATAAAACTTGGCAGTTTGGGGGAGTAGAACATCTTTTTCCGGTTTTAACTGCTAAAGAGTGGGGGCAGAACCCTTTTGCTCAAGCTGTCTACGATCCTATTTATTCAGTTCTTATTGGTCCAATAGCTAAAAGTCCAGTTTTTTCCAAGACTAATTTTACTTGGCAACAGGCTATTTATAAGTATGTAAAAGGAAATCGAGTTGAAGCCTTTAAGGCCCTCGGCCATATTTTACATTTGATTCAGGATATGAGTGTGCCAGAGCATACAAGACAGAATGTCCATATATTTTTTATACCAAATACAGGCAGTCCTTATGAATCCTATACAGCTAAAAATAATAAAGATTTTTACGAACAAACACGAAAGAGTATCGAAAATCTGAAACCTGTTAGAAGGGTTAACCTTGACGAATATTTTGATGAAATTGCTCTTTATTCTAATAATTACTTTTATAGTCCCGATACGATTTCGGGTTCAAAATATAAATTGCCGCAGCCTGTTTTTTCTGAAGTACCTGAGTTAATAAATGGAAAATTAATTTTCTATGTACTAGGAGAAGACGAAAACCATAATATTTTTCATTTAGCGCTTATTTTAAAAAATAATATAGGATGGCGATTAACTTCCGGCCCCACGATTTTTTCATTAGAAGATGATCAAGTTCTTCAGGAGTACTGGGAAAGGCTTTCTAAAAGGGTAGTTTTAACTGGTGCTGGAGTTATTGATTTATTTTTTCAAGAAGTTGCAAGGGCAAAATCTAAGCCTGATTTTATATCAAAGAATGAAAAAAATGTGTTGACAGCTATGATAAGTGGTCTTTCTGATTTTATTAATGATATTTTTCAAAGAAATCCCGAATATGTTTTGATTGAAGAAACAGAAATTCCACATAGTCCCCCAGATGCTTCAGACACCAGCTTATCTTTTTCTCCGACTACTCTTTCCCAAATTACCACAACCACCACAATAAAATATCAACCTTCTACTACCAAATCACCAACCATTACTAAACAAACCACGACTACTACTAAGTTATTTACAACAACTACCAAACTCACTGTCACCACTACCAAACCAACTACTACAACAACTAAACTAACCACAACAACTACTCTTAGCCCCAATTTTTGTTCTTTTAATACTACCCAAGCCACATTAAGAAATAAAATAATTATTAGTGAACTAGCTTGGATGGGAACCCAAAATAGTGCCAATGACGAGTGGATAGAATTAAAAAATATTTCTTCACATGAAATAGATATTTCTAATTGGCAGCTAATAGATAAAAAAGAACAAATTAAAATTGTTTTTGAGCAAGGCAGTAAAATAGCTGCTCATGGTTTTTATCTTTTGGAAAGAACAGATGATAGTTCTATTCCTTTTGTGATTGCAGATCATATTTATGCAGGGGTCCTTAATAATGCTGATGAAGGACTTCGTTTATTTGATAGTAATTGTCAGCTTCAAGATGAAGTTTTAGCTGATTTGGATTGGTCAGCAGGAAATAATTCTCAAAAACGGACAATGGAAAGAGGCAATAATTTATCATGGCATACCTATGGTGGTGTAGAACAAAATGGTATTTTGGGCACACCCAAAAGGGAGAATAGTCAACCTGTGATTATTTCTTCAGGCGGCGGAGGGGGTTCAACTCCATCTTCGCAAACTACTACTACAACAACAACTACTACTACTACAACAACAACATTACCCCCCATTGTTTTTCCTAAAATTCTAATTAATGAGATAAAAATTGCTGGGTTGGACTCTGAGGCAAAAACTCTTACAAAAGATGAATTTATAGAACTTTATAATCCCAATGATAATGATGTAGATTTAACTGATTGGTATATTCAAAAGAAAACCCAAAATAGTCAAGAATTTTCTTCTTTAGTACCAGCTCATTTGTTAGCAGAAAAAGTTATTAGTTCCTTTGGATATTTATTGATTACTCATTCTTCAAGTACTTATACAGAGATAGCCGATGTTTTAGTCTCTAATTATAGTCTTACTAATAATAATACTATTATTCTAAAGAATCCCAATAGAGAAATAGTAGATAAAATTGGTTATGGAGAAGCAAATGATTGTGAGGTTAATTGCGCGATAAATCCTGAACCAAGTCAAAGCATTCAAAGAAAGTATATAGATGGTAATTTTTTGGACTCTGATAATAATGCCGATGATTTTGAAATTCAAAATTGTCCCAGTCCCAAAAGTTTTTCTTCTAATGATTGTTTCATCCCAACAACCACTACTCCTGCAGCGCCGACAATACCTTATATTACTGAATTTTCTTGGCATCCTTTTGAGAAAGATTCTCCCAAAATAGTAATTGATTTTAGAATTAATTCTTATCCTTTTATTCCTTCAACAAATCATACGAGCAATATTTTTACGGCGATGGTGTTCTATCTCCACTCAGATTTTGATGATCCTTCAGCAAATTTTGGCATTCCAACAGGTTATTTAGGTGGTAAAAATGACTGGGAATTATATAGCAATACTCCTGGATTATTATTATCTTATCCTAATTATGTTGGTGATACTCAAAAAGTAGGAAGTATAATTTTCACTGCTGATGAAAAAATGGCAGCTGGCTCTGCTGTTCCGAGAAAACTATCCTATAGAATAGACAAATTATCTAGCGATAATCATTTTGTTGTTGATGTTATAGGGACTACTCATGGTCAAGGTTTAAATTTTACTCCTGATCAATATATAACAATTGGTTATTATGGATATGCTAAAAATATTCGGTCTTATTTGAAATTAATTGCTTATGATGATACTAAATTTTATTTTTATTCCTCAAATTATTATCATCAACCAACTAATGTCAAAAATTTTGAAGTGGAATGCGATAATGAAGATTGTAATAATTTAATTTTTTCTTGGACGCCAGCTTCGGATGAAGATCCAAAAGATATTTTAAAATATGATATTCATTATGTTTTTGCCAAACAAGGAGATGGTTCAGAGAACAACGATTTAACACGACAATCATGGAGATACTCTCAATCTCAAAATGTTTTAGGGGAACCAACTTTGAATGCTCAAGAAAATAAACTTCGACTTCAAGTATCTATCGATGATTTACGTTATATAGAAAAGAAAAGATTACCTGGTGTTTCCCTTGATGTGTTTTTTGGTATCAAAGCTCAAGACAGTGAAGGGTTAAAATCAGAAATTCCTAAAATAATTTTTATAAATATTCCGCCAATTGTTCCAGAGGTAACCACAACTACTATTCCATAATTAAAGATTATTCAAGTTTTTAATCGGGAATTAAAAATATCTTTGGGAAAATAAGTTATTTTATTATTATTATTTTTTCAGCAGAGTAGTGATGCTGTATATTTGTATGTTTAGGTGGCGGAGCAGTGCCATATGTAGTCCAATATCTTACTTCAGTAATTATTTTATCGTTCATTTTTAAGTCAGAAAAACTAGCTTTTTTATAATTATTATCCGCTTCTTGAATTAGAAAATCAGTAGAATCATCGTCTGCCCAAATAGAGAATGTGTGTTTTGGTTTTTCTGAAATTCTTAGAATTTGCAACAATTCTTCAAATATTCTTTGATACCAAGGTACGTATTCTTGAAGAACAAAGCGCCCTGCTGGCACCTCATTTCCTTCTTTGTCAATAATACTTCCTGAAGATGGAGGAATTTCAGTTATTGCTCCTGTTTTAGTGAAGAATTCATTGACAGTAGTAGCCAAAATAGAGGAAGGAGCCAAAAATATTAAGAGAAGAGTAATTAATGCCGTATTTAATAGAATCTTTTTCATATTTGCTTGGAGATTAAGCTTTTTGGATTTCTATTATTATAACATATAAATTTTTGTAGATATTTTAGAAGTTTTTGTATTTGAATTTTATATTTTGGTATAGTATTATAAAGCTATACCAATTTTTTTTATGGATATTTTAGATGATTTAAAATTTAGAGGATTAATAAATCAGGCAAGTGGGTTAGAAGGATTGAGAAAAGAAATGAACAAAGGGAAAATATCTCTTTATTGTGGTTTTGATCCTACTGCTGATAGTCTGCATATTGGACATCTTTTGCCCATATTAACATTAAAGCGTTTTCAGGAGACTGGACACCAGCCTATTGCTTTAGTAGGGGGAGGAACAGGTTTAATTGGCGATCCTAGTTACAAAAAAGACGAAAGAGCGCTTAATCCTCAGAAGATAGTGGAAAAATGGAGTAATGCGCTTAGAACCCAATTAGAACAATTTTTAGATTTTAAAAACAAAGATAATTCTGCTTTGATTGTTAATAATTATGATTGGTTGGGTCAAATTAAAGCAATAGATTTTCTTAGGGACATTGGCAAATATTTTACTGTTTCTTATATGCTGGCAAAAGAATCGGTAAAAGCGCGTTTGGAAAGCGGGATTTCTTTTACAGAATTTAATTATATGGTGCTTCAGGCATATGATTTTTTAAATTTGTTTGAAAAATATGATTGTAAATTACAAATTGGAGGAAGTGATCAATGGGGTAATATAACTGCCGGGATAGATTTAATTAAGAAAAAATTGGAAAAAGAAGTATTTGGATTAACTGTTCCTTTAGCAACAAAGGCTGATGGCGCGAAGTTTGGCAAGACAGAAACTGGAACAATTTGGCTTGATGCTAAAAAAACAACTCCGTACCAGTTTTATCAATTTTGGATAAATACTGATGACAGGGATGTAATTCAATATCTAAAATTTTTTACTTTTTTATCTAAGCAAGAAATTGAGAATTTGGAAAAAGAGGTTCAAAAAAATCCAGAAAAGAGAGGAGCCCAAAAAGCTTTGGCTAATAATGTTACTTCTTTAGTTCATGGTAATGAGGTAGCGGCAATAGCAGAAAAAATATCCCAGAAATTATTTTACGATGATATAAAAGATTTTTCTGAAGAAGAATTACAAATGATTTTTGAAGGCGCCCCTTTGACTATTTTACGGGATATAAACAGAATGAGTTTAGTGGATTTATTGGTTGAAACAAAAATTTGTTCATCTAAAAGGCAGGCAAGGGAGGATGTTCAAAATAAAATAATATTTATTAATGGCAACCTTTATGATGATATTCAACGAATGATGAAAAAACCTGATTGTTTTTTTGATAAATATTTGGTTGCAAAAAAAGGAAAGAAGAGTTATTATTTTGTCTTGTGGAAATAAAAAAAATTTGTTAGAATTTTAGAACCTATATTTAGGTGAATTTAAAGTCGAAAAAATAAAGAATAAAAAACTAAAACTTAATATGAATAAAATAAATTTATCTTGGATTTTAATTACCTTAATGATTGCCGCATTTTTAATTGGGTATGGCAAAATGAATAGTGATGGTGCATTGTTTGGAGGTTTTGGCAGTCAAAAAGCGGAGGAAACTGTTCAAGAAGCTGTTGATTTTGTTAGTGAAAATATGCTGGATGGTGCTGAGGCTGTTTTGGTTTCTGTGTCTGAGGAAAGTGGAGTTTATAAATTTAAAATGAAAATTGATGAAGAGGAATTTGATTCGTATTTGACTAAAGATGGAAAAATTCTTTTTCCTAGTGGAATTAGCTTATTGGAGCCAGAAGAAGATACTGCAGTTGCAGAAGGAGAGAAGATGACTTGCGAGGATATTAATAAAACAAAGGAACCTGTTTTAGAGGCATTTGTTGTTAGTAAATGTCCATTTGGCGTGCAAATGCAAAGAATTTTAAATGAGATTGTTAAAAATATGCCTCAAATAGCTCCTTATATTAAAGTTGAGTATATGGGCGCAATTGAGGGAGGTAAAATTACTGCAATGCATGGTGATGAAGAGGCGCAAGAAAATTTACGTCAGATTTGTTTGAGAGAAGAACAATCAGACAATTTTTGGGCATATATTGATTGCCATATTAAAGAAGGAGATGTTGATTTTTGTTTACAAGCAGCGCAAATTGACGTTAGTAAATTAACTGGTTGTTTAGCAGATGGAAATCGCGGCTTAGCTTATGCAGAAAAAGATTTTGCTAATCAGAATATATATGGAGTGACAGGTTCCCCGACTTTGATTTTAGATGGAAATAAAATTAGTGAATTTGATTTTGGTGGAAGAACAGCAGAAGCAGTAAAAACTGTGGTTTGCTGCGCTTTTCAGGATAAACCAGATTTTTGTGATGAAGCATTAAGCACAGAATCGGCAAACCCAAGTTTTTCTCCTACGTATAGTTCTACAGAAAGTAATGCTGGAGCGAATGCAAGTTGTAATTAATTTAGAGATAGATATTTATGAATATAAAAGTTTATTCTACCCCAGCATGCCCATGGTGTAATGTTGCTAAAGATTTTTTTAAATCACATAATATAGATTTTCAAGATATTGATGTAAGCATTGATGAAAAAGTTGCTCAGGAAATAATGGAAAAAAGCGGACAAATGGGAGTACCAGTTATAGAAATTGATGATAAAATTGTTATTGGTTTTAATAAGCCGGTCTTAGAGGAAATCTTGGGCTTTCATAAGACTGAAGAAGAGAAGAAAAACAGCGCCTAATACATGCGCTGTTTTTCTTTGAATGACTGAGATTAATTGTGGTATAATTAAATAGCTTAAGAAGTATGAAAAATAGATTTATTTATTCGGCAGTTTTAATTATAGTTGGCCTTGGATTAGTTCTCTGGGGCGTTCCTTTAACGCTTTTTGCTCCTCAGAAAGTGCCATCTACAACTTCAACAACTCAACCTAATGTTCATGATGAATTAACTAATATTACTATGGAAAAAAAGATTTTAATGGTAGTCGCTCTTAAAGATTTTCAAGATGAGGAATATTTTATTCCCAAGGAAATTTTAGAAAAAGCTGGTTTTTTCATTGATACAACTGGCACTGAAAAAGGAATAGCTGTAGGATCTCAAGGAGGCCAAGTAGTTATTCATGTTGAGTTGGATGAAATTAATTTGGAAAATTATAAAGCAGTTGTTTTTTGTGGGGGATCTGGCATGGCTAATGAATTAGATAATCAGAAGTTTCATAAATTAGCCAAAGATTTTTACGAGAATAATAAAATAGTGGCCGCAATTTGTGTTGCGCCAGTTTTTTTAGCTAAAGCTGGAATTCTGGAAGATAAAAAAGCGACTGTTTGGTCATCTGCATTGGATAAAAGTTTGGTAAAAGATTTAGAAGAAAATGGGGCAATATATGAAGATAGCCCAGTGGTAATTGATAATAAGATTATTACTGCCAATGGCCCAGATGCAGCTGAGGAATTTGGAAAGGCAATTAAAGAATTACTAAGTAATTAGTAATTAAGTAATTTAATTTTTAAAAACATGCGTATTAGTATAAATGGTTTTGGAAGGATAGGCAGGGCATTTTTTCGATTGGCTTTTGAAGAACCTAAAATTCAAACAGTCGCGATTAATGATTTGGCTGACTTGGAGAATTTAGCCTATCTTTTGAAAAATGATACAGTCTACGGAAAATTTGATAAAAAAATTGAAAAGCAAGGAAAGTTGCTTGTTATTGATGGTAAGGAAATTCCATTTTTTCAGGAAAAAGACCCAAAAAATCTTCCATGGGGGGATTTAGAAGTTGATCTAGTTATAGAAGCTACTGGAGCATTTAGTGACTATGTTAAAGCTAAAGCGCATATAGAAGCTGGCGCAAAAAAAGTTATTATTACTGCTCCTGCAAAAGGAGAGGAAGATAAGCTGGGGAAGACAGTTTTGATAGGAATAAATGATGAAGATTTGGCAAAATTCGATATTATTTCTAATGGTTCTTGCACAACTAATGCTGTAGCGCCGATTATGAAAATTTTGCAAGAAAAAATTGGAATTAAAAAAGCAGTTCTTAATACAATTCACGCTTATACTTCTACTCAACGCTTAGTTGATGGCCCTAATTCAAAAGACTGGAGGAGAGGAAGAGCAGCTAGTCAAAACATTGTTCCTTCTACTACTGGAGCAGCTAAATGCGTTGGCAAAGTTATGAAAGATTTAGGCGGGAAATTTGACGGCATAGCCTTGAGAGTGCCGGTTGTTTGCGGTTCTATTGCTGATATTACTTTTGTTTCCGAGAAAGATACTTCTGCAGAAGAAATTAATAAAATCTTTAAAAAAGCGTCAGAAGAAAAAAACTGGGAAGGTATTGTAGAGGCAACAAATGAACAATTAGTTTCTTCTGATATTATTAAAACCATTGCTCCTGCGATAGTTGATTTAAGTTTTACCAAAGTGGTAGATAAAGATTTAGTAAAAATTTTAGTTTGGTATGACAATGAATGGGCTTATTCATGGACATTGCTCCAACAGATTAAAAAATTACCATGATTTATTTAGGAGCTGATCACCGTGGATATAATTTAAAAAAAGAGCTTAAGAAATTTTTAGAACAGGAAAAAATCAAATTTCAGGATTTGGGCAATTTGGAATATGACGAAGAAGATGATTATCCTGATTTTGCAAAAAAAGTTGTAGAGAAAATATCCTCTGATTTAAAAAAAGATAAAGGCATTCTTATTTGCGGAACAGGTATTGGAATGAGTATTGTGGCTAATAAATTTAAAGAAATAAGAGCAGGTCTTTGTCTTTCTGGCTATATGGCAAAAAGAGCCGTAGAAGAAGATGATATTAATATTTTATGCTTAGCAGCCGATATTACTGATGCTGGAACTAGTGAAAAGATTATTAAAGAATGGTTGAAGTCAAAATTTAAAAATGAAACACGCCACAAAAGAAGATTAAAGAAGATTGCTAATTTGTTAAATTGATATTTAATATTTATTAATTGTTAATTGTTCTATAATTATGCCTAAACTCATTCCAGTTATTAATACTAAAACAATACAAAAACTTAAAGAAAAAATTAGATTATTAAAAGATTTTGATGGAATTTTTCAGATTGATATAGCTGATGGTAAATTTACTTCCTGGAAAACATGGAATAGTCCGGAAATTTTAAAAAAAATCAAAAAAATAAAAGGGAAATTTGAATTACACTTAATGGTTTTTAACCCTGAGCAGGTTTTGCCTTACTGGCTGGAAACTTCTCCTAAGAGAGTCATTATTCATTATGAGGCAATAAAAGATTTTTCTTATATCTACGAGCTTTGCCGTAAAAATGGAGTAGAATTGGGCATAGCCATTAATCCAGGAACTCCATTTACTGCTCTTGATCAATATTTAAAGAAAATAGATATTGTTGTCGCGTTAGGAGTAACCCCAGGCCCTTCTGGTCAGAAATTTGAATGGTTTGTACTGGATAGAATTCAGGAATTTAAAACAAAATATCCTAAAGTTTTATGCGAGATAGACGGTGGGGTAAATGAAGAAAATTTAGAAGAAGTTAAAAAATCAGGTGTGGATTTTGTAGGAATTGGTTCAGCTATTTTTGAAGCAGAAGACCCCATAGAAAGAATTTCATATTTTAAAGAAAGCCTAAATGACAAGTAATTAAAGATAATTTATTCTTGCTTTTTTAGGGATTTTTCGTTAGAATAGGTAGACAATATGACAAATTTAACCTTAAAAGTAAAAAAAAGGACTGTTTTTGGTAAACAGAATAAGCTCCTTCGGGAGCAAGGTTTTATTCCGGCTGTTCTTTATGGAAAAAAAACTCCAGCTTGTTCCCTGCAGGTGAATACTCAAGATTTTAAGGATGTTTATAAAGAAGCTGGAGATACAGATATAATTAATTTAATAATTGAGAACGAGAAGAAAAAGCAGACAAAAAGCGTTTTAGTTCAAAATGTTAGCAATCATTTTTTAGATGGTTCATTCCTTCATGTAGATTTTTTTGAAGTGGAAATGGATAAGCTGATAACAGCCCATATTCCTGTTAATTTTACTGGCGAATCACCAGCTGTGAAACTTGGTGGAGTTCTGGTTAAACCAACGAGCGAAATAGAAGTGGAAGCTTTGCCAATGGATATTCCTCACGAAATTATTGTTGATATTTCCTCGCTCACAGATTTTGATCAGACGCTTTATATCAAAGACATTAATTTCTCTTCGAAAGTAAAGGTTTTGATTGATGAAAATACGCCTGTTGTGTCTGTAAATGCTCCAATTACAGAAGAAGAATTTGAAAAAGAACTTGGAGAAGCTAAAACTGTGGAAGATGTAGAGGTAGAAGGCGAGAAGAAAGAAGGAGAAGAGGAAGAAGGCGGAGAAGAGAAACCATCTTCCGCTAAAGTTATGGAGGGCAAGGAAAAGGAAGAAGAAGGAAAAGAGAAAGAGAAAGTTTCTGAAAGTGATGATTCTAAAAAAAAGTAGCGATAAAAAAGTAGTAACAAAATCTTCAAAATGGTTATTAAGTCTATTTCTAGAAAGAAGGTTAAAGATATTTCCTTTCCTTTTAAAAAAGAAATTGTAGAAAACAAGAGAAAAATATTTATTCCACCCTTTTTTTCTAAAGGGAAAAAAATAAGAACCTGCGCACTCTGTCCGCAGAACCTTGTTTTTTCACTTCGTTCGAAAATAACAAGACAAAGATTTGTTTCGTTATTAATTTTTTCTTTTTTTCTTTTTTCCATTATTCAATCCAGCGTAACAGCGCCAATCTTTTTTCAATCAAAAGAAGCAGAAGCTCTATATGATGAAGAGCGGGCTAAATTAGAGGAAGAGTTAGCATCAGTTGAAAAAGAAATAGCCGAATATGAAAAATTAATAGTTACGACAAAACAGGAAAAGCAGACCCTTCAAAATAAAATTAATGAATTAAGAAGCAGGGCGTCAAAATTAAGCCTTCAAATCAAATCTACCAATCTCAATTTGCAATATCTTGATGTAAGAATTGATGAAACGACAACTTCTATTATTAAAACTATTGATAAAGTAGGGGCAACAAAAGAAAATTTAACAAATTCTTTACAATCTTTTTATCAATTAAAGCAGGTGTCGCTCTTAGAAATACTGTTGGGGTCAGGGACAATAAGCGAGTTTTTTGATTATTCCAATGCTCTTAATAATATTCAGGAAAGGATTCAAGAAAGTATTGAAGAGCTTGAAGCCTTAAAGCTAACTTTAAATAAGCAAAATCAAGAATTAAGCAGTGACAAGGATGAAACTCAAAACTTATTAGCAATGCAGTTGCTCCAGAAAAATGATTTAAATAGAACAGAGAGTGAAAAAGTTGATCTTTGGCATATTACTGATGGAAACGAAGATAAGTATCAGCAAATGTTGTCTGAATCAAGGCAAAAAGCGAATGAGATTAGAGCGCGTATTTATCAGTTAATTGGGGTAAAAACTCAAGTTACTTTTGGTGAAGCATTGGAAATAGCCAATTGGGTAAGTAGTCGTACTGGAGTAAGGCCAGCTTTTCTTTTAGCAATTTTGACTCAGGAATCTAATTTAGGACAGAATGTAGGAACTTGTAACCGTCCTGGGGATCCTCCGAGTAAAAGCTGGAGAGAGATAATGAAACCAAGCAGGGATCAACAACCATTTTTACAAGTTTGCAGGGAATTGGGATTAGATCCTAACACAACTCCTGTCTCCTGCCCAATGTTTAGAAGTGGAAAACAGGTTGGTTGGGGCGGAGCAATGGGTCCGGCTCAATTTATCCCCTCAACATGGATGATTTACAAAGATAAGGTGAGTAAAATCACAGGTAATAATCCTGCTAATCCTTGGGATATTAGAGATGCTTTTGTTGCCGCTGCTTTATATTTATCCAGATGGGGGGCAGCTAAACAAACAAGGGATGCAGAGTGGCGCGCGGCGATGATTTATTTTTCTGGATCCACAAATACACGTTATCGTTTTTACGGAGATAATGTACTGGCGATAGCTGATAGGTATGAAAGGGATATTTCTTATCTTAAAGAATTAGCCAGCCGTTAAAAATTAAAAATTTGTTATTATTATGTCTCAATGTTATTTTTGTCTCCAAAATAAAAAAGAAATAGATTATAAAGATGTGGAAACTTTGAAGCGCTTTATTTCCAGCCAGATGAAGATTTATCCTCAAAGAAAAACTAATTTATGCGCTAAGCACCAGCGTTTATTAAAAAAAGCCGTAAAAAAGGCCAGAGTAATGGGTCTTTTGCCTTTTATTAACTATTAAATTTTTGCAATGGATAATAAGAAGAGGTTTAATTCGCCAAGTGGCAAATCATTTAGTTATAAGGAACTTGTGAAAGAGCTTCTTTTTTATATTAAATCTGACCCTACGGAAAAATATAAAGTTGTGATTGGGACAGATTCTGCTAATCATGGGACAACAGATTTTGTCAGCGCCATTGTTGTTTATCGCGTTGGACATGGAGGAAGATTCTTTTGGCGAAGAGTTAACCAAAAAAAGATTAATAGTTTGAGGGCAAGAATTTATCAGGAAGTAATGATCTCTTTGAAATTAGCCGAAGAAATCTTATTTAATTTATCTCAAGATAGAAATATTAATTTTGATTTTGAGGTTCATGTAGACATTGGTTCTCGAGGAAAAACAAAGGAGATGCTTCAAGAAATAATTGGCATGGTTAGAGGTTCTGGTTTTAATGTCAAGACTAAGCCTGAATCTTATGGAGCTTCTAAAGTAGCTGATAGATACACCTAAAAAAGGGCTTTATCAATGCTCCTTTTTTATGTTAAAATGTAAGCAATGAGTAAAAAGAAGAAAGGACTAAAAATCAATTTTTTGGAAAATGGAAGAGGAATTTTAAGGAGAATAATTCCAGAGGCATCTTTGGGCACAGAAATTAGGAATAGCCTTTATGTGATTCTCTTTTTATGTTTAGCTTTGATTTTAATATTAAGCTCCTTTAATCTAGCTGGTCCTATAGGAAGAGGGGTATTTAAGCTTTTTGATTACCTTTTAGGGTGGGGATATTTTGTTTTACCAATCCTTTTTTTATTAATATCATTTATTTTTTTCCGCTCTTTATCTGAAAAGATTAATTTTACTATTTTTACATTTCAGGGATGTTTTTTTATACTATTTTCAACTCTTTCCCTTCTTGAGATTTTTGCCAATGGCAAGGGTGGTATAGTTGGTACTATAGGCGCTTTGCTAAAAAATTATTTGGGGCTTTGGCCTACTTTAATTATATATATAGCTGTTTTAATCTCGGGATTTTTATTAGTTTTGAATATTCCTCTTAGATTTTTGAGAAAGGGCAAAGAAGAAGAGGAAGAAGAGGTAGAAATTTCTTCTTTTCCAGAATCTGTGGAAAAAAAAGTAATTTCTGAGCCAGAAAAAATAATTGAAGAGGTTACTGATAAAGAACAAAAAGATAAAGAAGCCAAATCAGAAAAGAAAATGCGCGCTTTTATAAGATCAAAAAGTAATTACAAATTTCCATCGTTAGGTTTATTGGAAACTGAAAATATTCGTCCTCGCGTTGGTGATATCAGGGCTAATGCCAATATTATTAAAAGAACTCTTCAAAACTTTGGAATTGATGTGGAAATGGGAGAAGTAAATGTGGGGCCAACAGTTACCCAATATACTTTTAAGCCGGCTGAAGGCGTAAAGCTTTCCAGCGTCACTGCCCTTCAAAATGATTTAGCTTTAGCTTTGGCAGCTCATCCATTACGCATAGAAGCTCCTATTCCTGGAAGATCATTAGTTGGGATTGAGGTTCCTAATAAATCTATTTCATTAGTTCGTTTGGGGAGTTTATTAAAAGAAAGCGATTTTCAAAAAGTCGCTTCGTCATTGTCTTTTGCATTAGGTAGAAATGTAAAAGGCGATGCATTACTGGCGGATTTGAGCAAAATGCCGCATCTTTTAATAGCTGGGTCTACAGGTTCGGGGAAATCCGTATGCATTCATGGTATTCTTTCATCTTTTCTTTTTAAAAATTCTCCAGAAACGTTAAGATTAATTTTGATAGACCCCAAGAGGGTTGAACTTTCTCACTACAATGAGATACCGCACCTTTTGACGCCAGTTATCACTGATTATAAAAAAGTGCTTCCAGCGCTTCGTTGGGCTACGAATGAAATGGAAAGAAGGTATAATTTGCTTTCTGAATATAAAAGCCGTGATATTGAAGATTATAATCTAAAAACCTTGGCAAAAAAGGAAATGCCATTGCCATATGTAATAATAATTATTGATGAATTAGCTGATTTAATGGCGCGTTATGGCCGTGATTTGGAAGGTTTAATAATTAGAATTTCGCAAATGGCTCGGGCAACAGGCATTCATCTTATTGTTTCTACGCAAAGGCCGTCAGTGGAAGTAATTACTGGTTTAATTAAAGCAAATATTACAGCGCGAATTGCTTTTCAAGTAGCTTCGCAAGTAGATTCTCGAACCATTTTGGATATTGGTGGAGCAGAAAAACTTTTAGGCAGCGGGGATATGCTTTACCTTGCTCCTGATTCCTCCAAACCACGAAGGATTCAAAGCGCCTATGTTTCAGAACAAGAAGTTAATAAATTAGTAACTTTTATTATTGAAGAATCAGGAGTTGAAGAAGAAGAAAATGGTTTGTCCGAGGATTTGCAAGAATTTATAGAGGGATCACCATCTCCTAGAAGCATTGGTTTTGGAGGGTTAGATCAAACAGAAGAAGATGAATTGTATCCAGATGCTTATGATGTGGTAGTACAAGCTCAAAAAGCATCAGCTTCTTTATTGCAAAGAAGATTGCGAATTGGTTATGCAAGAGCTGCCAGGCTTTTAGATATTTTAGAAGAAAAGGGAATAGTTGGACCGCTTAATGGGGCTAAGCCAAGGGAGGTATTTGTAAAAGCAGAGAAGAAAAATTAATTTTTTAATAAAAAAGAAAATTATGAACGATAAAGAAAGCTTATTATGCGGCGCTTTTTTAAAAAAAATGCGCCAGGAAAAAGGATGGTCTTTAGAAAAAGTTTCTGAAGAAACAAAAATTTTATTATCCATACTTAAAGATTTAGAAAATGATGAATATGAGAATTTACCACCGCCGGTTTATTTGAAGGGCGTGATTAAAAAATATGCCAATTTTTTAAAATTAGACAAGGAAAAAGTTCTTGGGCTTTATCAAAAAAGCAATGGGAGAGATTTATCTTCTGGTAAATACGATTTACTTCCTAAAAATAGGTTTTTAACTTATCAATCAAAATTTGTTTCTTTTTTTAAAAATATTTCTCCAAAAATATTAAAATATTTTTTTTGGGGATTTATTTTATTTTATTTTATCTATGAAGCTAGTTCTTTTATTCTTCCCGCTAAAGTTATTCTTTATTCACCAGATCGTGATTTTACTACGAATCAGGCAGAACTACTAATTTCTGGAAAAGTAATTCGCGGGAAAAGATTTTTTATTAAAGATCAGGAAATTTCTTTTGAGAAGGATGGTTCATTTGATGAAAAAATTGTTCTTGCGCCAGGCATTAATAATATTCAATTTAGAGCAGTAAATATTTTAGGATATGAAACCGTTTTAGTCCGGCAAATCATTTATGCTGTTATTGAATAATTGAATATGAGCAGTTATAAATAATTTTTGAGTTGCGATATCTTTTTAGAACTGTTAATATAGCTTATAATTAAAATAGAATATTTTAATTTCAAGGTTCTGCGAGCAGAGCGAGCAGGTTCTTTGAATAAAGATTCTTCTATGGTTAAATCTTTAAATAAAGAGAAAAAAGGCAAATCTAATTCTTCTGAAAAAGATGGAGATGTTTTAGATCAGGTAATGAGTGATCTTCAAGAAAGATTTGGTGAAGGTACAATAATGAGGCTCGGTGGAGTTAGGAAGGTTGATATTGATGTTATTCCTACAGGCTCACCGTCATTAGATTTGGCTTTAGGAGTAGGTGGTATTCCACGAGGAAGGGTTATCGAGATTTATGGCGCTGAATCTTCTGGAAAAACTACTTTAGTTCTTCATATTGTGGCTGAAATTCAAAAAAAAGGGGGAAAGGCGGCTTTTGTTGATTCAGAGCATGCCCTTGATCCAGAATATGCCAATAAAATTGGAGTAAAAACAAAAGAATTATTGATATCTCAACCTGATAATGGAGAACAGGCATTGGATATAGTAGAAGTTTTGGTTCGTTCAGGAGCAATAGATTTAATCATTGTTGATTCAGTGGCAGCATTAACTCCAAAAGCTGAAATAGAAGGGGAAATGGGCGATCAACAGATTGGATTACAAGCTCGATTAATGAGCAGAGCCTTAAGGAAATTAGCCGCCATAACGCATAAAAGTAATACGGCAATTATTTTTACTAATCAAACAAGAATGCAAATAGGAATGATGATGTTTGGTAATCCCGTTACTACCACAGGAGGGAAAGCCCTGAAGTTTTATTCGTCAGTCAGAATAGAATTAAAGAAAAGAGCGCAAATAAAGAAAGGAGATGAAATAATAGGTTCGCGCATAAAGGCAAAGGTAGTAAAAAATAAAGTTGCTCCGCCTTTCAGGGAAACAGAATTTGATATTCTTTATAACGAAGGTATTTCTTATCACGGCGACTTATTAAATATGGGGGTTAAAGAAGGCATTATTACGAAAAGAGGAATAACTTACAGTTTTGGTGAGATAAAATTGGGGGCAGGATTTGAAACAGCGCGAACGTTTTTAAAAGAAAATTCTAAAATTGGAAAAGAACTTTTGAAGCAAATTACAAAAAAATAGATTTATGGAACAGAAAAATAATAATTATGAATTATCTTTTTGGTTTTCGTCTCGGTTAGAAGAAAAAGCAATTGAGCAAAAATTTGATAATTTATTGAAGCAATTAGAAAAATCAGGTGCCTTGATAATTTTTAGTCAATCGCCTCAATTAAAACAGTTGGCTTATCCCGTAAAGAAAGAAAGGAATGCTTATTTTGGCTATATTCAATTTAAATTATCTAAAGATCCTTTGGTGCGTTTAGAAGAAGGACTCAGGTTAAATAATGACTTTATTCGCTTTATGGTTTTGAGTATAAAACCGGAAGAAAAACGAAAAGTTCCGCGATCTACTTTCAGGAAGCCTATTTTTAGGAAACAAGAGAAGCCTTCTTCTGTTTCTACCTTCGCTAAAGCTTCGGTGGATAAAAAAGCTACGGAGGGCAAAGAAGAAGAAAAGGTAATTAGTCTTGAGGAATTAGATAAAAAACTTAGCGAAATTCTTAAAGAAGAATAAAAACAGAGGGGCAGGGTCGAAAACATTAGATAATCCGCCACCTGGCGGAAATAAAATTATGAATTTAAATAAAGTGTTTATTATTGGTAATCTCACTAGAGATGTTACGCTTCATAATACGCCTTCTGGTAAATCAGTAGCTAATTTTGGGGTAGCTACTAATAGGGCGTGGGTAAATGCAAATGGGGAAAAACAACAGGAAGTAGAATTTCATAATGTAGTAGTTTGGGGAAAAATGGCTGAGTCATGCAATCAGTATCTTGCTAAAGGTCGTTTGGTCTTTGTGGAAGGAAGAATTAGATCAAGAAGTTGGGTTGATGCGAATGAACAAAAAAGAACCAGGATTGAAATTATTTCTGAAAATATTAGTTTTGGTCCCCGAAGAATGCAAGAAGAAGGAGAAGAATTAAAAATGCCGCCAGAAAAAGCGGATTCAAATAAGGAAGATCTTCCTGTTTTGGAAGAAGAATCAGGGGAAGTTATTCCTGATGATATTCCTTTTTAATATCTCTAATTATTTCATCTAAATTCCCATTGAGGACTTGTTCAATATTATGCCAGGATTTTTTAATACGATGATCAGTGATACGATCCTGTGGAAAATTATAAGTACGAATTTTTTCTGATCTCTCGGCGCGACCTATTTGGTCGCGTCTTTCTTTTTCTGTTTTTCCTATCGCTTCTCCTTGCTTTTTATTAAAAACTTTATTTTTTAGGAATTCTAAAGCTTTTTCTCTGTTTTGTTTTTGCTGTCTTTCGCTTTGGCAGGTAACTACTATGCCTGTAGGTTTGTGCACAATACGCACTGCTGTTTCTACTTTTTGGACGTTTTGTCCGCCTGGACCTGAAGAACGGAAAAATGTTTCTTCTAAATCCTCTGCCTTGATTTCTATCTTTACATTTTTTACTTGAGGAAGAATAGCTACCGTTGCTGTAGAAGTGTGAATACGTCCAGATTTTTCAGTAAATGGTATTCTTTGAACTCGATGCACACCAGCTTCGTATTTTAGGTTTTCAAAAGCTTCTTTATTATTTATTTCCATTACTCCTTCTTTTAAACCATCTAATGCCGTTTTATTCATATTAATAATTTTAATTGGCCATCCTTTGTTTTCAGCATATCGATTATACATTCTGAATAAGTCATGAGCGAATAATGCCGCTTCTTCTCCTCCAGTTCCAGCCCTAATCTCCACCATGATGCCTTTAATTTCAGATGTATCATTGTTTTCTTCCAATTTTTTCGCCTTTTCTGCTAAAATTTTTTCTTTTAATTGTTTATTCTTTTTTAAATCTTCTTCTGCCAAAGACAAAAGTTCATCATCAGTTGCCTCAACTAAAATTTCTTCAGCTTCTTTTATCTTTTTCTCTGTTTTTGCGAGTATTTTAAGAAAATTTATCTCACTTTCAATCTTTTTCAATTTACGGGAAGCTTCTTCAAAATTCTTTTTATTTGAAAGAAACTCAGGATTACCGAGTTTCTTAAAAAGATTTTCTTTTTCTTTTTCTAATTTTTCTAATTTCATTTATTTCTTTTTCCGCTATTTAGCGGGTTTTTGCCTTTCTATTTGTTTTTTTCTTTCTTTTCTCAATTTTACTCAGGATAGGTTTTTTACTTTTGATACCTTTTGTTTTTTCAAGTCGATTTTTAAATTTTTGGACACGACCAGCAGTGTCTACCAATTTTTTTTGCCCGGTATAAAAAGGATGACAGCGTGAGCAAATTTCAATTTCCATTTTATCAATAGTAGAGCCAACATTAAATTTAGCCCCGCAAGCGCAGTTCACAGTTGCTTTAGTATTGTATTTTGGATGGATGTCTTTTTTCATAAATTTGTATCATCAGGAATAAGAGAATTGTAGCAAAAAAAGCTTAAAAAAGCAATAAACCCCCACACCAAATGAGCACATACTTTGTATTTTTAGTGCGAAGCACTGAGTGTTTATTATGGTGTGGGGGTAAAAATACAGGGAAAGGTTGACTTTAGTTTATATAATGTGATAATATAATAAATGTTCTCGTATTTGAGGACAAGTCCCACTGCAACACTACGGCTTTTCAGTCGTAGTGTTTTTAAACTTCTTGATTCCTATCATCTTTTGTGGTAGATTAGAAAAACACAACAATATGGCAGAAGAAAAACAACAATCAGTTGAAGAAGTTGAAATGGAAAAAGCGGGATTGCATTATGGGCATAAGAAGACCCGCAATCATCCTCAAGCCGCATATTTTACTCTTAAATCCAACACAGAGGTATCTTTCATTGATTTAGGCGAAACAGCAAAAGCATTAGAAGTGGCTTTGGATTTTATGAAGGAAATAATTAAAAAAGGTGGTACAATTCTTTTTGTCGGGGCTATACCAGGAGCAAAAAACGGGATTGAAAAATTAGCAAAAAAATATAATTTCCCCTATGTTACTAATCGTTGGTTAGGCGGAACTTTAACAAATTTTAAAACATTAAATGAGAGGATTAAATATTTGAAAGAATTGGAAGAAAAAAAGAAATCTGGTGAATGGCAAAAATATACCAAACACGAGAGGAGGAAGCTAGAGGAGGAGATGGCTAAATTGGAAGAGCAATTTGTCGGTTTAAAAGGTACGTCTAAGTTGCCTGATGCTTTATTTATTATAGATCCTAAAATTCATAATACTGCGGCAAAAGAGGCGCGTATAATAAAAATTCCGATTGTGGCAGTATTAGATACTGATGATGATCCAACTTCTATAAATTATCCGATTCCTGCTAATGATAGCGCAAAGTCCTCTATTGATTATATTTTAGATAAAGTGGATCAAGCCATGGAGCAGGCAAAGGAAGACAAATAACAACTAACAATTAACAGATAACAATGGTACCAATTGATGATGTTCAAAAATTAAGAAAACAAACTTTTGCCCCTGTAATGGAGTGTAAAAAAGCCCTGGAAGAAGCAAAGGGGGATATTTCTAAAGCAAATGCAATATTAAAGAAAAAGGGGCAATTACGAGCTGAGAAAAAGCAGGATAATGACACAAAATCCGGGATGATAGAAGTATACATCCATTCAAATAATCAATTAGGCGCTTTAGTAGAATTGCGTTGCGAAACTAGTTTTGTGGCTAATAATCCTGATTTCAAAAAACTGGCTTATGATTTAGCAATGCACATAGCAGCTTTAAATCCACAATACATTTCTTCCAAAGAAATTCCTGAAAGAATAATTAAAGAAAAGAAAAAAGAGTATATGGAAGAATTTAAAAAAAGCAACAAACCGCCGGAAATTATAAAAAAGATAATTGATGGCAAGTTTGAAAAGGAATTTCAACAAATTTGCTTAAATAAACAGATTTTTATTAAAGACGAAACTAAAAACATTGATCAATTAATTCAGGAAGCTGTTGCCAAATTTGGCGAGAATATAGAAGTTGGTCGTTTTATTCGTTTCAAAATTTAATATGTTTAATATCTTTCCGCCCCTTTTGATTATTTTAGGTATAGTTGGTTTAATTTTTGTATTTAAAGGCCAAAAAGACGAAAAAATTATAGAAGAAGCAGAAGAGGGGGAAATAATAAAAGGAAAAGAAAAATTTTCAGAAAGGTTTCGCGGGATTTTTAATAAAGAGAATTATCAAAAAGTCGGTAATCAGTTTTTTCTTTTTATAGAAAAATCTTTAGTTCGTTCACGAATAATAATTTTAAGAATTGATAGAACAATTTTTAAAAATTTAGCAAGCATTAGAAAAAGGAAAAACAATGATGATGCGAGAAATGGAGAGAATGGCATTATTAAATCTTTTGAGGAAGAAAAATTAATAGAAAATGATACGGATTTTTCAGATATTTTAGATATAAAACAAGAAGAGAAGAAATTATTGAAAAGACTTGAAAATGACCCAGATGATATTGCCATTTTTAAAAATCTGGCTCGTATTTATCTCTGGCAGGAAGATTTTTCTTCTGCTCGTTGGACTTTACTTCAGGCTTATAGGATAGATAAAGAAGATAATGTAGTTCAGGGTTTATTAGTAGAATTGTATGAAAAAAAGCCGAGGTAGCTCAATGGTAGAGCAATGGTTTTGTAAACCATAGGTTGGGGGTTCAAGTCCTCTCCTCGGCTCATTATGGGCGCGTCGCATAGCGGCAATTGCACGAGACTGTAAATCTCGCGGCCTGAGGCCTACGTAGGTTCGAGTCCTACCGCGCCCACAAATACAGCCGATGTAGCTCAGTGGTAGAGCACTTTCTTGGTAAGAAAGGGGTCGTGGGTTCAATTCCCTCCATCGGCTCAAATCGACTAACATCGACTAACAATTAACAAATATCAATTAACAAGAGATAAATACTAGTTATGAAAAAAGAATTTATTGTAAGATTACAATGTACAGAGTGCAAACATATTAATTATTATACGCGCAGAAACAAAAAAACCGTTGAGCGTAAATTAGAATTAAAAAAATATTGTTCTTGGTGCAGAAAACACACGCTTCATAAGGAAATGAAGAAATAACTAAGCTCGGGATATTGTTTCAAAAACACGCTAATCGCTATAGTTTTTCTCAACAACATCCCCTCGCTTTTTTTAAAAATTAATTAGATATTTGTTATAGGGGCGTAGCTCAGTTGGGAGAGCGGCGGTCTCCAAAACCGCAGGTCGCAGGTTCAAGCCCTGCCGCCCCTGCCTTAATTAAAATATATATAAAAATATGAATAAAAAAGGATCAGCTTCAATCTTCTTTATAATATTAGCATTATTGGTTATTGGTGGTTATTTAATGAGAAAAGGAATTATAACAATAAATATTCCTTCTGTTACTACAACGACGATTGGATTAACTACGACAACAATTTCTTCTGAAGAATTTTGTCAGAAAAAAGGAACTGATATAAAACTCAGTTTATCAGAAGCTAAAGAGATTGCTATTCAGGGCCAATGTAGTGATAAACTTAAAGATACTTATATATGCAATGAAATTACTGGAACTTGGTGGATAGATTTGGATATTGAGAAAGAAGGTTGTAATCCCGCTTGTGTAATTAATGTAGAAACAAAAACAGCAGAAATAAATTGGAGATGCACAGGATTGCTCCCAATGTAAATTATTTCTATTGACTGATATATTATATTATGGTATGATTAAAATGTCCTAATAATAGGACATTTTAAGTTAATTAAGGTTCGTAGAACCTTGAAAAATAAAAAAATAGAAAAAAAGGAAGTGATTTGAATGAAATGGGATGGAGGGTATAAGAAATGTAATCCTGTTTGTTATGACAAAATCTTTGAAAGAAATTTAAGGAAGGTGATTGATGCTAAAGCCGATACAATACATGTGGTATTTCCTTATAACCAAAAGGGCCTGCTGGTTCCTAATCATAAATTTTGGTTTGAAATGAGAGAAAATATGAATATTGGTGATTTGCTAATTTGTTCTCCAAATGCTTTGGTTAGAACATGGCCTTTAATTTCAGAAAAAAATCATTTGATAACAGTAAGCGAGATGGTTTTTAGGTATTGGGAGGAAATTCAGATATATTTGAAGGCTAATCCAAAGATTAAAAATATTGTAGTGGTTAGCTCAGATATAAATATACGTCGCATTAAGAGGGATTTTTCGATTATGTTTCAAAAAGATAAACATAAATTTAATGTAGAATATAATACTATTATAGTGTCTCCTGATTTTTGGAAAACACTTTATCGAATTAGGGAAGCAATTGTTTTCTATCTCCCAATACGATGGTATAGATTTTTAGGTCGCCTTTCTTCGTCATCATAGCTTAATAAGTTTAGAAAAACCCTTTGCTTTAAGTAGTAGAGGGTTTTTTATTTCTGATTTTAAAGAATTTTTTATGATATAATTAGTAAAACTTATAAAAATTATTAATAATGTCAGATAAAGAAAATCTTATTCAGGGAATTATTAATTCAGGTTATTTAAAATCCTCTCATATTATAGAGGCGTTTTTAGCTATTGATAGAAAGAATTTTGTAGTTTCAGAGTATCGGGACGAAACTTATTCAAATATTCCTCTACCTATTGGTTTTGGGCAAACAATTTCTCAGCCTCTTACAGTGGCTTTTATATTAGAGCTTCTTCAACCGCAAGCAGGAGAAAAGATTTTGGATATCGGTTCTGGCTCTGGATGGACAACTGCTCTTTTAGCTCACATTGTAAGTCAAAATCCTGAAGGAAAAGTGATTGCTATAGAAAGGATACCTAAATTAAAAGAATTTGGAGAAAGCAACGTAGCAAAATACAGTTTTATAGAAAAAGGCGTAGTAGAATTTATTTGTGCTGACGGCTCTAAAGGTTATGAAAAAAAAGCTTCTTTTGACAAAATTCTTTGTTCAGCTACAGTAGAAGAAATTCCTCAAGCATGGCGAAAACAATTAAAAACAGGTGGAAGAATAGTTACTCCTCTTGATGGAGAAGTACAACTTTGGATAAAAAAAGCGGAAAATGAATTTGATGTAAAGCGTTTTCAAGGATTTACCTTTGTTCCTTTGATTACTGATAAAGAATAAAGAATAAAATTTATTTTTATAAGTTGTTTTTTAGGCCTAAATTTGGTAAAATTCTCAAGATGCCTAGAGGAAATAATATAACACTTTCTGTATATGCTGGCGCTGGTGGTCAAGATGCCGAAGATTGGGCATTGATGCTTTTAAAGATGTATCAGAAATATTCAGAGAGAAAAAATTGGAGATTTTCATTATTAGACAAGAGAGAAAATGAATATGGCGGCATTAAGAATGCTGTTGTAGAGATAAATGGAGATGATGTTTATAGAATTTTAAAAAATGAGAATGGTGTGCATCGTTTAGTAAGAATTTCTCCTTTTTCTTCTGCTAAACTTCGCCACACATCTTTTGCTTTGGTGGAGGTTTTGCCGATTATTGAGGCGAAAGAACTTCCATTAGAAGAAAGTGATTTAGAAATTGAAACTTTTCGTTCTTCAGGTCCAGGCGGGCAAAATGTTCAAAAAGTGGAAACAGCCGTAAGGGTACGCCATAAGCCTACTGGGATAGTTGTTGGCTGTCAGGAGGGAAGATCGCAGTTTAAGAATAAAGAAAAAGCTCTGACTGTTTTAAGGGCTAAACTTCATCAATTAGCCGAGAAACAGAAAGTAAAAACTTTGAAAGAATTAAAGGGCGAAAAAATAAAAATTGAATGGGGTAATCAGATCCGTTCCTATGTCCTTCATCCATATAAATTAGTAAAAAACCATCGTACTGGTAAAAAGATAGGCAATGTTGATGAAGTATTAGATGGAAATTTAGATAAAATTTTAAATTCTTAGTTATGCCATTAGTTTATTTTAAAAATGTTTCCAAGGCTTATAACGGTTCTCTAATTTTGGATAATGTTACTTTTGAAGTAAAATCAGGAGAATTTGTTTCTTTAGTAGGAAGGTCAGGAGTAGGAAAAACGACAATTTTAAAAATGTTGATAAAAGAAGAGCCTCCAACCAAAGGAAGGATTTTTTTTGACGATAAGGATATTAATAAATTTAAACCCGGGGAAGTAACTCTTCTTAGACGCAAGATTGGGATGGTATTTCAGGATTTCAGATTATTAGCCAATAGGACAGCTTATGAAAATGTGGCTTTTGCCATGGAAGTGGCTGGTTATTCTGAGCAAGCAATAAAAAAAGACGCTCCTGAATTATTAAAACTAGTAAGTCTAGAGGGAAAAGCGAATAATTTTCCACATCAACTTTCTGCTGGAGAAAAACAAAGGGTGGTTATATGCCGCGTTTTGGCTCAAAGACCAGAGATAATATTAGCTGATGAGCCTACAGGGGATTTAGACCCAATTAATACATGGGAGATTATAAAGCTTTTAATGAAGATCAATGAACTTGGCACAGCTATAATTTTAGCTACTCATGACAAAGAGGTAATAAATACTTTAGGACAAAGAGTTATTAGTTTGGATAAAGGGAAGATTATTCGCGATGAAGAAGAAGGAAAATATTTAATTTAACAATTTAATCACATGTTTGTTGTAATAAAAAGAGTTTTTCGCACAGCTTGGCAAGGGTTGGTTAGAAATAATTGGCTTTCTTTTACTTGTATAACAATGCTGACTATAAGTTTGATTATTTTAAGTTCGATTTTAATATTTAATAATGCTAGCAATAACCTTATCAATATTTTGAAAGAAAAGATGGATATTAGCATTTATTTTAAAAGAGATGTTCCAGAAGAAGATATTTTAAGAATCCGCGATGATCTTATAGGCAATGAAAAAATTGCTAAAATTGAATATATATCCCAGGATGAAGCATTAAAAATTTTTGAAGAAAAAAGCAGCAGAAACCCGGCTATTAGAAGAGCATTGGAAGAATTAGGGGAAAATCCTTTAGCCGCTTCTCTAAATATCAAAGCCAAAGATACAAAATATTATACAGAAATTATTGATGAAATTGACAATTCAGTTTTTAAAGATAAATTAATCACAGTAGATTTAATGGAAAACCAGAGAGTGATTGAGAGGATTAACGCTTTATCAGTAGGAATAAAATTAGGTTCCATTTTAGTTATTCTTATTGCGGCGTTTTTGAGTCTTCTTATTAGTTTTAACACGATTCGCATGGCAATTTATTCTCTAAAAGGCGAAATTGAAATAATGAAATTAGTTGGTGCTTCTAATTGGTTTATTCGTGGCCCGTTTCTCTTAGAAGGAGCGCTTCAGGGTATAATCGCCTCTTTTGTTGCGATTTTAATCTTAATTCCTCTTGTTATGTGGGGTAGCCCTAGAGTAGAATCTTTTATTGCTGAAATAAGCATGAGTTTGTATTTCTGGTCGCATTTCTGGTATATTCTCCTATACCAAACACTATTTGGCATATTCCTAGGAATAGTATCCAGTTTCTGGGCAATGAATAAATATCTTAAAGTTTAAATATTGCGGGATCGTCTAATGGTAGGACAACAGATTTTGGATCTGTATATCGGGGTTCGAATCCCTGTCCCGCAGCCGTCTAGTTTTTTTATCGAGGGACTGAGAATGATATAAAATACTAATGAAATTTAAAAAAGATATTTTAATAATTGATTTTGAGGGTTTGAAAAACCCGGTTCAGATTGGAGCCGTGCTTTTAGATAAAGAAACTTTAAATGAGAAAGATAGTTTTTCAACATATATTTTTGCTGACCTAAAAGATAAAATTAAAATTATTTCAGGCATATCTCAAGAGACCTTGAAAGGCGCGCCCACCCAAGCTGAAGTTGGGCAAATGGTTTTTGAAAAATTTGGCACAGATATAATTATTGGATCATGGGTTGCAAAATCAGATATTAAAAATTTTGAGAAGATAATTGTGGCAGCTGGGATTGATCCTAAACTGTATGATTATCATATTCTTGATATTTGGCCAGCTGCATATATTTATCTAATAAAACAGGGATATAGCGGCAGCATGCGCTCAGAAGAAATCTTCAAAGAATTTGGAGCAAAGCCAAGGGGGCTACACGATGCCTTGGAGGATTGTAGAATAGCAGCAGATGTTTTACGAAAAATTGTTTTATAAAGTCTCCATCGAGATATGTCAAAATCGCCAAAGAGGCGATTTTTTGTTTGCCCTGAGTTTATCGAGGGGGTAAAATAATAAATAATTAGGACTAGAAAGAATAGCCCTAGATTTTTAAAGATGGTATAATTAAAAAGGTCGAGTGTTCTTATTAAATATTAATTTGTTTTAATTTATAATATGAAAACAAGAGATACAATAATTATTATAGTACTGATATTATTGGTTGGATTTGGGGCTTGGGCTTTACTTGGAGGGAAAAAAGCGGCTGCGCCAGATGAAGAACCAGCTCTGTCGTTAACTGAAATTTTTGGAAAGGCAAAAGATGTAAGTTCTTTAAAGTATGATATGATTACAACTGTTCCCGGAGAAACAGCAGAAACAGTAAAAATGTGGAGAAAAGGAAATAAGATGAGAATGGAAGGAAGTTTTGAAGGGCAAAGTATAATCTATTTGATGGATGTAGATAACCAGTTAGCATATATGTATTTTCCAGCAGAAAACACGGCTATGAAAATAGATTTAGGTGAGGTCCAGGAAAGTGTTGGGGAATCCCCAACTGAACAATCCGAGTTTGTTATGCAATATAACCCAGAAACTCTTGGCACTGAAACTCTAGATGGAAAGAACTGTTTAGTCATCAAATACACTACTGAAACAGAAGAGGTAAAAATGTGGACATGGACAAAGTACGGGCTGCCTATTAAAACTGAATCAACAACAGATGATGGTACCTTAATAGTGGAGCTAAAGCATATAGACCTGAGCACTATTCCTGATAGTATATTCGAATTACCAGCAAGCGTTCAAATAATGGATATACCATTTGCTTTATAAGGGTCGAAAAATATTAACAATAAAATTAAAAATAATATGGTAAAATTTAATGCTAAAAATTTAACGATAGCTGTCGTTTTTGGAATTCTTCTAATTGGAGTAATAGGTATTGTTAATGCTCAAGAAGCATTGCCAAAAGGCGGAGATGGTTTTGATACTGCAGTTGAAATAAAGCAGGGAAGTTATGAAGGGGTTGGTTTGATAGAGAAAGGTGTAAAAGAATACTTTTATATTAATGTAAAACAGGGGCAAGAGCTTAAACTGGAAGGCACATTCAAGGCTTTTTCTGATTCTTGGGGCGAGGAGGAACTAATTTTGTATAATGAAGATAGAAAACAATTAGCTAAAGAGGGTGAGGGTCTGGATAAGGGAGAACAGACATTATTTTCATTTTCCTGGCTACCGGGTTCAGATAAAGATTTGCACAAGTATTATATAAAGAGAGAATGTACCTGGCACGCAATAGAGTTGCTCTCCTTGGACATATTGTTGACTGATTATTATGATGCTGGGACTCAGATAGATGCTGGGGATAGCGGTAAGTTTGAGAAAGCAATAAAGATTAATCCAGGAGAATACAAAGGTTATCTTTCCGGAGAATTAGGTACGGATACCACGGATCTCTACAAGATAGCTTTAAAGAAAGGAGAGACTTTAACTGCCAAAGTCACGCCAGGAGTTGATGTTAAAATGAAAATAGATATGTATGATAGTGATAGAAAAAGACTAAAAAGTGTAGAAGCACCAAACCCAAGTGCGATTGTGACAAGCTCTATACCAATTGAAAAAAGTGGGAATTTCTTTATTGGTGTTCTTTGTAGCAAGTATTACAGTGATAGCATTGTTGATTATACTTTGAATATTACAACAGAAGGAGTGATAGTTGATGAAGACGAAGAAGAATACGATGAAGAAGGTTTACCTTATTATGGCGTAGATGGAGCAGTACCTGATGGCGTAGATGGAAGAGTACCTGGTGATGGAGTTGAAAAAGAAGGTCCAAATTGGGCATTAATTCTGGGTATAATTGCTTTGATTGTAATACTTGGAATAGTTGCCTATTTTCTTTTGAAAAAGAAGAAAAAAAGAGGAATCACAGATGATTCCCAAAGCTTATAATTACTTTTAATTTTTTAGGAAGGTTTGATACTTTTTAGCCCTTTTCGCAGAAATGGGTAAAATTTAGATTTTTTGGTAGAATAAAGGTATATGAAAGAGAAAGTCGCAATAATTTCAATATTGGCAAATATTGTTTTAGCTGGAAGCAAAATCGCTGTTGGCGCTTTTTCTAATTCCGCCGCTATTTTAGCTGAAGGACTGCATTCTTTTATGGATATATTTTCTTCGGCTATTGGTTATATTGGGATTAAAATTTCTAAAAAACCCAGTGATAAAGAACATCCTTATGGCCATTATAAATTTGAAGTTTTAAGCGGTGTAATTATCACAATTATTGTTTTTGCAACTGGCATCGGCATTATTTACGAAGCTTATAAAAATTTTCTTAATCCTGAAAAAATTCAAATTAGTTATCTGGCTTTTGGCGTTATGATATTTTCAGCTGTTGTGAATGAAATTATGGCTAGATTGAAGATTCATTATGGTAAAAAAGAGGGTTCTGTCAGCCTGCTTTCAGACGGAGTTCATTCACGGATTGATGTTTATACATCAATAGCAGTTTTAACAGGTTTGTTTTTTGTTAGATACTGGATTTACGCTGATTCTCTTTTAGCTTTATTAATTGGTTTATACATTGTTAAAGAATCATTTTCATTAGGAAGAGAAGCGATTGATTCTTTGCTTGATGTTACTGCTGGCGAAGATATAGAAGAAAAAATAAAAAATATTGCCAAAGAACAAAGCATTGAAATTTCTTCTTTAAAAACCCAAAAAAAGGGTTCAGCTACAACAGTAAATTTAGTTATAAAGCTGCAAAGCGATTTGAGTGTGGAAGAAGCAACTAAAATTTCCGATAGATTAAGGAAAAAACTTATGGAAGAAATTAAAAGTATTCAATATGTCGCAATCCAAATTGAAAGTCATAAAATAAGTACTGGTTTTTATAGGCCTCATCTTGGAAGGAGTTTTGGTTGGCAGAGAAAAGGTAGGTTTAAGGGAGAAATTCAAAAAGCAATTGGCAAGGGTCCAAGCGGTTATTGTATTTGTTCTAAATGCGGTTATAAGATTGCGCATGAGCTAGGCGTTCCTTGTTCAAATTTAAAATGTCCTACTTGCAATACAAATTTAGAAAGAGAGTAATATGTTAATTGATGATATAAAGATTAAAGTAAAGGCCGGTCATGGAGGTCGCGGCGCAGTAGCATTTAACAAAGTAATGATGAGTCTTGGACCAACTGGTGGTAATGGCGGCAAAGGAGGCAGTATTTATTTAGAAGGCGTGTCTGATATTGGCGCTCTTTCCCAGTTTCGCGGTAAAAAAGAATTAGCAGCAGAAGATGGTGAAAATGGAAAACCTCAATTTCATGACGGGGAAGATGGTAAAAATATTATTTTAAAAGTGCCGATTGGCACTTTAGTTCATAATCTATCTACTGGCGAAGATTTGGAGATTATCTCTATTGGACAGCGGTTGTTAATAGTTAAAGGCGGTAAGGGCGGCAAAGGTAATTTTAAATTTAGGTCGTCAACTAATACAAGCCCAACTCAATTTCAAGAAGGTTTGCCAGGTGAAGAATATGAATTAAGGCTTGAACTTAAGCTAATTGCCGATGTTGGATTTGTTGGTTTGCCGAATATAGGTAAATCCAGTTTGTTAAATGAGTTGACTAACGCTAAAAGCAAGGTGGCTAATTATCCATTTACAACACTTAATCCAAATCTGGGCGTTTATTATGAATTGATATTAGCTGATGTTCCTGGAATTATTGAAGGCGCTTCTGATAATAAAGGACTTGGCATTAAATTTTTACGCCATATTGATAGAACAAAAACACTTTTTCATTTTATTTCCGCAGAATCACCTGACCCAATAAAAGATTATCAGATTATCAGAAATGAATTAGGCGCTTACAGCAAGCAACTTTTGGATAAGGTTGAATATGTTTTTTTGAGTAAGTCTGACTTATTAGATAAAAATAAAATGAAAGAAAAACTTAATCAACTAAAGAAAATAGGGAAGAAGGCAATTCCAATTTCTATACTTGATGATGAAAGTATAAAGCGCGTTGAAAAGATATTACGGGATGTAATAAAACAAAAATATAAAAAAACTTCTTAATATATTTAAAGTTGAGCTTTTAGAAATTAAATAAATTAAATAAAAAAAATAGGGAACCTCCGACGTTCGGATGGTTCCCTAAACTTTTCATAATTACATTTTTTAAAGGAGAATTTATACCCTAATCTTTTCTTTCTTTCTTTTTGATTTATTTTTTCTCTTAAGGTATTTTTCAAATTTTAGATCAATCTGTGGACAGATATGTTCAAAGAAATACTCTGGCGGTTTTCCATAGGATTCTAATCTTTTTCTACATTGGTTTGATAAACAACATATATAGCGTTCTTTCATTATCTTTTCATCCATGTGATTCTTCTGAAAAACGCATTTATTAAATTCTTTTGGTTTATTTGTTTCACTTGCTATACAGTTTCCTCCATTAGTAACACATTCACAGTCCATCTTAACTTTCATTTTCATTTTTTCTCCCTTTCTTTTTCTAAATCTTTTTCTTTTTCAATTCTTACTTTCTTAATCATTCTGTGTATTTTCATCGTTATTTGGGCAGAAGCTCGTTCACTTTTTAGGTTTTTCAATAATGCATTTTTTACCATTAATTCTTTTTATCCTTTCATTTTATTTCTTTTATTTTTTTCCTCTCCTTTCTTAAAATTTTTTCAAGGTTCAAGCTCAATACGAAGATGTATTGCAATCAAGGTGAATTGAAGATAAATAATTTTTCACGAACAGGTCATATCCTTCACATTGAGTAATTTAGTAAATTGCATAAGACCCGCCTTGATTACCTATTATTTTACACTAAATATTTATTCTGTCAAGTTATATTGACATTATTTTTTTCTATCTTATAATAATTATTAGAATTAATTTTTTATAATCTGAATAATCTTTTATGAACAAAAACGAAGCTTTATCAATGTTAAATAATAAAGTTAAAACGCTTAATTTGATTAAGCATTGTTTGGCTTGTGGAGCTGCTATGAAAGAATTAGCAAAATATTTTAAAGAAGATGAAGAAAAATGGGAGATAGCTGGACTGCTTCACGATATAGATTATGAAGAAACAAAAGACAAGCCAGAGCAGCATTCTTTAATGGGAGCAGAGTATTTGCAGGAACAAAACATAGATAAGGAAATTGTAGAAGCAGTAAAAACCCATAATGAAATTCATGGTTTTGCGCCTGAAACTAAAATGGCTAAAGCTTTATTTTGCGTGGATCCTTTAACAGGTTTAATTGTGGCTGCTACTTTAGTATTGCCTTCCAAGAAAATAAAAGATGTGACAACTGATAATATTTTAAATCGCTTTAAAGAAAAAGGGTTTGCTAAGGGGGCTAATCGGGAGATTATCAAACAATGTGAATCTTTCTTAGAGCTTTCCTTAAAAGAATTTGTTGATTTAGTTTTACAAGGTATGCAAAAGATTGATAAAAAACTTGGTTTGTGATAGACTATAAAAGTGCCCTTTGGGGCATTTTTAAAAAGAAAAAAATGGAAAATATAAAGAGGTATTTTAAAGGAGCTATTCAAGAGTTAAAGAAAGTAAATTGGCCCACGCGTAAAGAAACAATACGTTATACTTTGGGTGTTCTTGGGCTTTCTTTTGCTGTTGCTATTGTTCTTGGGCTTATTGATTTTGGATTAATTCGATCAATGAGCACCGTTATTAAATAATACAAAAATATTATTTTGTTAATTGTTGATTACTTATTGTTAATTGATTTATGCCAAAACAGCAGATAAATTTAGGAAGAAATTGGTATGTAATTCATACTTATTCTGGATATGAAGATGCGGTAGCTCGAAGTTTAAAACAAAGAGTTGAATCTTTACAGATGCAGGATAAGATTTTTAATGTTTTAGTGCCAAAAGAAAAAAAAATAAAGATAAAACACAGCAAGCGCGCTGTTGTTGAAGAAAAAATATATCCAGGCTATGTTTTTGTTGAAATGATTGTTACTGATGATTCATGGTATGTTGTAAGGAATACCCCAATGGTGACAGGTTTTATTGGAGCAGGAACAACTCCCCGGCCTGTCCAAGACGACGAGATAAAGAATATTTTAAAAAAGACGGGAGAGGAAGAACCAAAATATAAAATAGATTTTACAGAAGGAGATTTAGTTACTATTATTGATGGGCCTTTTAAAGACAAACAAGGGAAAGTTGATGAAATAGACCATGAAAGGGGAAGAGTTAAGGTATTAGTATCCCTATTTGGAAGGGATACTCCAGTAGATTTAGATTTTCTTCAAGTCAAAAAAGATTAAAAGTTTTAATTAAATATGGGAAAAGTAATAAAAACAACTTTAATTTTACAAATTCCTGCTGGGCAGGCTAATCCTGCTCCACCTGTTGGTCCTGCTTTAGGTCAGCACGGTTTAAATATTCAGGAATTTTGCACGCGATTCAATGAAAAGACAAAGAATCAAGCTGGAGATATTATTCCCGTAGAAATTACAATTTATCAAGACAGGAGTTTTGATTTAAAATTTAAACAACCTCCAGCATCTGATTTATTACGCAAAGCGGCGGGAATACAAAAAGGAGCTGGCAATCCTTTAAAACAAAAAGTTGGAAAGATTACAAAAAAACAAGTAGAAGAAATTGCTAAAAGGAAACTACCTGATTTAAATACAACAGATATAGAAGCGGCTATGAAGATGGTGGAAGGAACAGCAAGGAGTATGGGTATAGAAATAGAAAAATAGATAAATAATAAAAATATAAAAAAGCCCTGTGAGTTTTCACGGGGCTTTTAATATTATTGGCGAGATATTTTTTTTGATGTATACTTAAAATAACTTTAATAAGAACCTCTCGCTTCGCTCAAGAACCTTGTTTTCTCACTTCGTTCAAAAATAATTAAAGCATATGGAATTTGAACCAACAATAGGTCTGGAAATTCATACTGAACTGAAAACCAAGACTAAAATGTTTTGCGGTTGTTTGAATAATCCAGAAGAAAAGATTGCCAATAAGAATATTTGTCCAATTTGTTTAGCTCATCCAGGAACGCTTCCTGTTATTAATAAAAAAGCATTAGGACAAGTTATAACAGTTGGTCTGGCTTTAAATTCGGAAATTCCCGAATATTCTAAATTTGATAGAAAAAATTATTTTTATCCTGATTTGCCAAAAGGTTATCAAATATCCCAATATGATATGCCTTTATGCAAAGGGGGAGAATTATCTTTATTTTTAAGCAATGATTTAGAAGAATCTAAAAAAAATATTAAAATTACCCGTGTTCATTTGGAAGAAGACACAGGAAAGCTTATTCATTCTGTAGATAGAGAATCAACTTTGATTGACTTTAATCGCGCAGGTGTTCCATTAATGGAATTAGTAACAGAACCTGTTATGCACAGTGGAAAAGAAGCAAGATTATTTGCTCAAGGGCTTCAATTGCTTTTAAGAACATTAGGCGTTTCAGAGGCAGACATGGAAAGAGGCCAGATGCGTTGTGAAGTGAATATATCATTGGCTAAAGATGATAAGTTAGGGACAAAGGTAGAAATTAAAAACCTAAATTCTTTTCGGGCAGTGGAAAAATCGATTGATTTTGAAATTCAAAGACAAAGGAAAATTTTAGAGAAAGGAGAAAAAGTAATTCAGGAAACTCGTGGATGGGACGCAGAAAAAGAAATTACTTATTCTCAAAGACTAAAAGAAGAAGCTCAGGATTATCGTTATTTTCCAGAACCTGATTTACCGCGTTTACATATTTATTCAAAAGACAAATCAGACGGATTATTTAATTTAGAAGAAATAAAAAAACAAATACCCGAGTTACCTTGGAAGAAGAAACAAGATTTAATTCAAACTTATAATATTCCATCCCAAAGTGCAAATTTATTATTGCGAGATGATAAGGCTTTATTGTTTTTTAAAGATACTGTTACGAAACTAGACCCAGTGCTTAAAAAAAGTGGCACTCCAATATCATGTGCCTACTTGACTACCGATATCTTTGGCATCAAAGAAAAAAAGAATCTTACATGGGATGATATAGAAATTTCTCCTGCATATTTTTCCAGTATTATTTCTTATTTAGTTCAAGATAAAATTTCTTCTCGTGTAGCAAAAGATATTTTATTAGAAATTATTCAGACAGGGGAGAATCCGGAGAAATTAATCAAAGAAAGGAGATTGGAAAAAATTAGTAATGAAAGTGAATTAGTCCCAATTGTTTTAGAAATAATAAAAAATAATCCCAAAACAATTGAGGATTATAAAAAAGGCAAGGAAAACGCGCTTCAATTTTTAATTGGTCAAGCAATGGCAAAAACACGTGGAGCAGCCGATCCAAAATTATTAGAGGTATTATTTAAGAAACAACTGAGTTAATTTTATTGCTTGCTCTGGATTTTTAATCCATTGCACATTTTTCATTTTTTTAAACCACGTCATTTGTCGCTTACTATACTGAATAGTATGGAGTTCAATTAAATTTTGGACTTCTTTTTTATTGATTTTGTTATCAAAATATTGTTTCCATTCTTGATATCCAATAGTTTGGAGCGAAGGAATCCATCTGTATTTTTTGATTAATATTTTTACTTCTATTTTCAAACCCATTTTTATCATTTTCTTGGTTCTTTTTGCAATTCTTTTTTTTAATTCTTCTTTTGATAATTTTATACCAATTAATAAAGTCTTGAAAGGGGGCTTGTTCTTTCTTCTTTGTTGCCAAAAAGGCTTATTATTGGCTTTAGAGACCTCAATTGCGCGGATTAATCTCCTTTTATTTTTTTTATCAATAAATTTTGCTCCATTAGGGTCTATTTTTTGGTAAATTTCAAAAAGTTGTTCTGTCGATTTTTTTTCCAATTCTTTTCTTAGTTTTTCTTGAGGGGGAATTTTTGGAAATTGCCAATTTTCAATAATTGATGAAATATAAAGACCAGTGCCGCCACATAGAATAGGCAGCTTATTTCTATTTTGTATGTCTTTTATAGTTTTATATGCTAATTCTTTATATTGGGCTGCAGAGAAATGTTTGTCAGGATTAATTAGATCTAATAAATGATGCAGATTATCTTTTATTGGTTTTGCTGTTCCGATATTCATTTCTTTATATATTTGGCGTGAATCTGCTGAAATAATTTCTCCATTAAAAAGTTTAGCTATCTTAATAGCTAAGTCAGATTTACCTGAAGCAGTAGGACCAAGTATGACTAATAATTTATTCATTTTTTGATTGGGTGATAACTTTGCCTATGGATTTTGCAAGGTCCGTATTTTTTTATTAATTTCCTATGTAGCTTTGTTCCATATCCTTTATGTTGATGAAAATAATATTTGGGATATTGTAAAGATAATTTTCTCATTTTTTTATCTCGCGTTACTTTAGCAATAATAGAAGCTAAAGCAATTGAAAAAATTTTATCATCTCCTTTTACAATAGCTTTTTGTGAAATTCTTAGATTTTTATCCAAAATTCTGTTGCCGTCAATTAAAATTAAAATATTTTTTGAATTATGCCTAGGAAGAATTTTGTTTAAGGAATTCTTCATTGCCTTTTTAGTAGCTTTTTCTATATTTATCTTATCAATTGTTTTAGCACTTACAGATGAATGAGTAAATTTTATATATGGGCACTTTTGAATCAATTTAAAGATTTTTTCTCTTCGTTTTTCTGATAATTTTTTAGAATCTTTTGTACTTCTCAAAATCTTTTTGAAGTTTTGGTTTTCAATTTTAAATTTTGGATTTACAATAACTACCGCTGCTGTTACTGATCCGGCTAAAGGTCCCCGCCCACTTTCATCAAGGCCGGCAATTATTCGATAACCTTTTTTCCAATAATATTTTTCTCTTTGTAAATTCATATTTTGCCTTTTCTGTCTCTTGTGATAAAATACTTTTAGTTTTAACTACTTGACTTATATATTATGTATTTTACCCATCTTCATGTCCATAGCCACTATTCTTTATTAGATGGCTTGCCCCGTCCAGAGCAGCTTTTAAAGCAGGCAAAGGAAATGGGTTTGGATGCGTTGGCTTTGACTGACCACGGGGTAATGTATGGGGCAATAGAATTTTATTCTCTTGCTAAAAAGATGGGGATTAAACCAATAATTGGTTGCGAAGTTTATCTAGCTTCGCGTTCTCTTACTGATAAAACGCCAAAAGTTGATGCTAAATTATATCATCTTGTACTTTTGGCGAAAAATAAAACAGGTTATCGTAATTTATTAAAACTGGTTACTATCGGAGAACTGGAGGGTTTTTATTATAAACCTCGTATAGACAAGGAAGTTTTAAAAAAACATAGTGACGGATTGATTGCGCTTTCAGCATGCGCAAAAGGCGAAATTCCCTCAGCGCTTTTGGTAGAAGATTTTAAAAAAGCGTTAGAATTAGCTAAAGAATATCAGAAAATTTTTGAAAAAGATAATTTTTATTTAGAATTACAACATCACCCAGAATTGCCAGATCAGAAAAAGATTAATGATGGGTTGTTGAAAATTTCCAAAGAATTGAATATTCCGGCAATTGTAACAACTGATCTTCATTATATTAAAAAAGAAGATAAAGAAGCTCAAGATGTTCTTTTGGCAATTCAAACAGGGACTGATATTGAAAATGAAGATCGTTTGAGTATGAAAAAAATGGAATTGTATTTTAAATCGCCAGAAGAGATTACAAAGGATTTTTCTGACCACCCTGAATTATTTGAAAATATCAAGAAAATAGTTGAGCAATGCAATTTGGAGCTTGATATTGGAGAAGTAATTTTGCCGCATTTTACTACACCTAAAAAAGAAGATTCTTTCCAATATTTAAAAAAATTATCCTTAGAAAATTTTAAGAAGGTATATTCTTTAAAGAATAAAGAAGCTAAAGATAGGTTTGATTATGAATTAGATGTTATTAAGGAAACCGGTTTTGCCGATTATTTTTTGATTATTGAGAACTTTATTCGTTTTACTAAAGAAAAAGGCATATTGACTAATACAAGAGGGTCTGCAGCTGGAAGTTTGATTGCATATGTTTTAGGCATTACATCTGTTGACCCATTAGAGCATGGGCTTTATTTTGAACGTTTTTTAAACCCAGAAAGGATTCAACCGCCAGATATAGATTTAGACATTGCTGATAATAGAAGAGCGGATTTAATCAATTATATTACTGAAAAATATGGGCAGAATCACGTGGCTCAGATTATTACTTTCGGAATAATGAAGTCCCGTTTGGCTGTTCGCGACGTTACCAGAGCATTAGGCCATCCATATGCTTTAGGAGATCAAATTTCCAAACTTCTTCCGCAAAATATAACAATTAAAAAAGCATTAAGTATAGTCCCAGAGCTTAGGCAATTATATGAAACCAATACCGACGCCCAAGACATTATTGATATGGCTCAGCAATTAGAGGGTGTGGCTCGTCATGCCTCCACTCATGCCGCTGGAGTGGTTATTTCCCGTGAACCTTTAGTTAATTATAGCCCTTTACAACATTCAAGCAGGAATGACCAAGAGGTAATCACTCAGTATGATATGTACTCTTTGGAAAAAATTGGATTGCTTAAAATTGATATTTTAGGATTAGCCAATTTAACCATTATCAAAAATGCTTTAAGAATTATTAAAAAGGTTTATGGCGATGAAATAGACTTGGATGAAGTAGGGTATAAAGATAAAAAAGCTTACAAATTACTTTCTGATGGAAATACAGTAGGACTGTTTCAAGTGGAAGGACAGGGTATGCGAAGATATCTTCAGGAATTAAAACCAACAAAATTTGAAGATATTATAGCCATGTTGTCTTTGTATCGTCCTGGGCCAATGGAATTCATTCCATCCTTTATTAATAGAAAGAGGGGAAAAGAAAAAATTATTTACCTTCATCCTAAATTAAAACCAATTTTAGAAAAAACCTATAATATTTGTATTTATCAGGAGCAACTTATGCAAATAGCGCATGATTTGGGAGGTTTTTCTATGGCTGAGGCTGATGTTCTTAGAAAAGCTGTTGGTAAAAAGATTAAAACATTATTACGGGCTCAGAAAGAAAAATTAATAGAAGGGATGATAAAGAATAATATTAAGAAGTCAGTCGCGGAAAAAATTTGGGCTTGGGTAGAACCTTTTGCGCGTTATGGTTTTAACAAGAGCCATAGCGCTTCTTACGCGCGCATCACTTATCAAACAGCTTGGCTTAAAGCTCATTATCCAAATGCTTTTATGGCTGCTCTTTTGACCTCAGACTTTGGTAATTTAGACAGAATTGCCATTGAAATAGCTGAATGTCAGAGATTAGGCATTGAAGTAATGCCCCCCTCTGTAAATGAATCTTTTGCAGAATTTGGTACAGACAAAAAAACAGGGAATATTTATTTTAGTTTAGCAGCCATAAAAAATGTAGGTGAGGGAGTTGCCACTATGATTCAGGAAGAAAGGCAAAGTAACGGCATTTTTAAAAACCTTACCGATTTTTTAAAAAGAATGCCGCGTCAGGCTCTAAATAAAAAGAGTTTGGAGAGTCTTATTAAAGCCGGAGCATTAGATTGTTTTGGAGATAGAGAATTAATGGCCGATCATTTAGAAGAAATTTTAGATTGGGTTTATCGATTTCATAATCATAAAAACGACCAGCAAATGAGTTTGTTCAATGAGGGTAAGTCCGATGATATACTTGAACATTTTAAAAGGAATAATTCAATTAAGCCGTCTGACAAAACAAAAAGAATGAATTGGGAAAGAGAATATTTAGGCATTTATCTTACTGGTCATCCTTTGGATAGCTATAAAAATGTTTTAGGTAAAATAGCTCTTACAGTCAGCCAATTAGACCCTCGTCATCTTGGAAGAAAAATTAAGGTTTGCGGTTTTATTTCACGCATTCAAAAGGTAAGAACAAAAATGGGAAAACCAATGGTTTTTACGCGCTTGGCTGATTATAATAATTCTATTGAAGTCGTTTTATATCCAGCAGTATTAGCTAATAATTTAGCCGTGCTTGGAGAAGACAAAGTATTATTGGTTGAAGGCAGGATGGATAAAAGAAATGGCAGTTATCAGATTATTGGGGAAAGATTGGAAGAAATTGAGCCAATAGAGGGCTGATGCTTGAAAGTTTTTAATATAAAACATATAATATTTAACAACCTTTAAATAGGCAGTATTATGAAACAAGATTCTTTAGAAATTATTCGCCATTCTATGGCTCACGTATTAGCTTTAGCTGTAAAGAATTTATATTCTAAGGCTAAATTTGGTGTTGGGCCAACAATAGAAAACGGTTTTTATTATGATATAGATATTGGTAAAACTTTATCTATGGAAGATTTGCCGAAAATTGAAGCAGAAATGAAAAAAATTATTAAACAGGGAATACCTTTTAAAAAGGAAGATGTTTCTTTGAAAGAAGCAAAAGATATTTTTAAAAAATTAGGACAATCTTACAAAATTGAGCTTTTGAAGGATTTAGAAAAATATGGAACCACAGAACAAAATAAAATATCAAATATTAAAGATAAAAAAGAAAAAATTAAAGTTCCAAAAACAGTATCAATTTATCAAGTAGGCGAGTTTATAGATTTATGCCGCGGACCGCATGTAAAGAATACTAAAGACCTTCCTTTAAGTTTCAAGCTTAGTAAAGTTTCCGGCGCTTATTGGCGTGGCAAAGAGACTAATCCAATGTTGCAAAGGATTGTTGGAATTGCTTTTTCAAAAGAGAAGGAATTAAAAGAATACCTATACCTATTAGAAGAAGCGGAAAAAAGAGACCACCGAAAACTAGGTAAAGAACTGGATTTATTTAGTTTTCACGACGAAGGAGTTGGTTTTCCTTTTTTTCATAACAAAGGAATGATTCTGCGAAATATTTTAGAGGATTATTGGAAAAAAGAGCATCAAGAAAGTGGTTATACTGAAGTTAAAACTCCAATACTTTTGAATAAAACATTATGGGTGAAGTCGGGCCATTGGGACCATTACAAAGAAAATATGTATTTCACAAAGATTGATGAAGAGGATTATGCTATCAAGCCAATGAATTGCCCAGGAGGAATTTTAATTTATCAAAATTCTTTACATAGTTATAGGGATTTGCCATTAAAAGTGGCGGAATTAGGATTAGTCCATAGGCATGAGTTATCTGGGGTTTTGGCAGGTCTGTTTAGAGTAAGGTGCTTTACTCAGGATGACGCTCATATATATATGACTCCAGCGCAGATTAAGGATGAAATAAAAAAGGTGATAGATTTAACGGACCGCATATATAAAAAGTTTGGATTTTCTTATCATGTAGAACTCAGCACTAAGCCGGAAAACGCAATGGGCTCTGATGAGATATGGGAAAATGCCACAAATGGACTAAGGGAGGCCTTAGAAGAAAAAAAGATGGATTATATTATAAAGGAGGGGGATGGAGCTTTTTATGGGCCAAAAATTGATTTTCATTTAAAAGATTGCTTAGGTAGAAGCTGGCAATGCGGCACGATTCAATTGGATTTTATTATGCCAGAAAAATTTAACCTTTTTTACATTGATAAAAATGGAGACAAAAAAAGACCTGTTATGTTGCACAGAACTATCTTAGGCAGCATTGAAAGATTTATGGGTATACTTATTGAAAATTTTGCCGGGGCATTTCCTTTATGGTTGGCTCCAGTTCAAATTGTTATTCTTCCAATAAAAGATGAAAACACTGATTATGCCAAAAAGACTATGCAATCGCTCCAACAAAAAGAATTAAGGGTTGAGCTTTTGGCTGGAGATGAAACATTATCTAAAAGAATAAGGCAAGCAGAGATTCAAAAGATTCCTTATATTTTAGTGGTTGGAGATAAAGAAGAGAAAAAGAAGAATATTGCGGTAAGAAAGAGAAAAAAAGGTGATATTGGAAGCATGACAATTACTAAATTTTGTGATATAATTTTAAAAGAAGTTAAAAAATAATAAAAAATAGTAAATAAAAAAAATATGAAGAAAGTAATTTTGAGTTTGCTAATTTGTGGTTTAATTAGCGGAGTTTCTGCAAATTTGATATTTGCTGAAGAAACAACCACAACTACTGTTATTGATGCTACAACAACTACGGTTGGAGATGCTACGACCACTACGATTATTGATACAACCACAACGACTTTGCTAGAGGAAGAAGAGCTTTCTGTACCTCAAGCATTAGGTTTAAAGAGAGTAGGATTACTTCCTACCAGTCCTTTTTATTTTTTGAAAGAATGGTGGAGGGGTTTGAAAGTAGGGTGGACTAGAGATCCAATAAAAAAGAGCGAAGTACAACTGCGGATACTTTCAGAAAAATTAGCTGAGGCAGATGTAATGGCTCAAAAAACTCCAAAGATAGAAGTTTTAGAAAAAGCGTTTGATAATTATACAGACACAATGGGCAGATTAAGAGGTAGAATGGAGGCATTAAAAGAAACTTCGGAAAATCCGAATATAGACAAGCTTCTTGATAAAATGACTGAAGCCGAAATTCGCCATTCAGAGGTATTGGATAAGATTTTAGAAAAAGTTCCTCAAGCTGTTGCTCAAGTTGAAAGAGTTCGCCAAAACATTAATCAAACTCTGCCTCTTCTTCGTTTAAGATTTGAAAACCAGGAAGAGTTTATGAATCGTTTGGAGAACAAATTGCAAGAATTACCATCATTAAAACCTGCGCCGATTGGAGAATTTCGACAATTACGAATAATGAATAGTATGCAGGAGCAACTTCAGCAAACGAATTTAGGAGATTATTCAGACCATGTTCAGGCTAAAGCAGAACAGTTAAAAGAAAGATTGGAAAATAAGATACAGCAAAAAGTTCAGGTTTTGGAAAAACAGGGTTTTGCTACTAGCACTATAGAAAATATTATAAAGGTATTACCAATACCAACTCCAAAAATTCCTAAAGGGCGTTTACCAAAAACACCACCGCCAGGAATTGCTACAACTACCAATTAATTTTTTATGTCCTACCAACCTAATAAAATTGAACCCAAATGGCAAAATATTTGGGCTAAAAACAATTATAAAGTTTGGCATACTGCTGATTATGAGCCAAAGGCGAATAACAAGGTTCTTGCGAAGCAAGGTTCTTATAAGCCTAAAAAGAAACATATCTATATCTTAGATATGTTTCCTTATCCTTCAGGAGAAGGACTTCATGTCGGACACATAGAAGGATATACAGCTTCTGATATTTTGTCGCGTTATTATCGGATGAAAGGTTATGATGTTTTACACCCAATGGGATGGGATGCTTTTGGATTACCAGCAGAAAATTATGCCATAAAAACCAAGAAAAACCCAAAAGAAGTAGTAGCGAAAAATGTTAAATATTTTCGCAAGCAGCTTCAGGCAATGGGATTTAGTTATGATTGGCAGAGAGAAGTTAATACAACTGATCCTAATTATTATAAATGGACTCAATGGATATTTTTACAGCTTTATAAACACGGCTTAGCTTATGAAGATGAAATTTCTGTTAACTGGTGTCCTTCTTGTAAAACTGTTTTAGCTGATGAAGAAGTTGTTGTAGGTAAATGCGATCGTTGCGGTGCTTTAGTAGAAAGGAAGAAATTAAAACAATGGGTTTTAAAAATAACAGCTTACGCAGATAAATTATTAAAGGATTTGGATCTATTGGATTGGCCTGAACGTGTAAAAACAATGCAGAGAAATTGGATTGGCCGTTCTGAAGGCGTGGATATAGAATTTAAGGTTGTTGGGCATGAAGAATATATTAAAGTTTTTACAACCAGAACCGATACAATTTTTGGGGCTACTTATTTGGTATTAGCGCCAGAGCATCCTTTAATAAAAAAAATTACTTCAGAAAGTTCCAGCTCTGAAGTAAAAAAGTATATTGAGCAAGCTTCACAAAAATCAGATTTTGAAAGGCAAGCTCAAATTAAAGAAAAAAGCGGAGTATTTACTGGAGCGTATGCTATAAATCCCGCTAACAGGGAAAGAGTGCCGATTTGGGTATCTGACTATGTTTTAATGAGTTATGGAACAGGGGCGATAATGGCTGTTCCTGCGCATGATGAACGGGACCTTCAATTTGCCGAGCAGTTTCGTTTGCCAGTAAAAGAGGTTATTTCATCAGATGGAATATTAATGAATTCCGGGCCGTTTAATGGTACTTCTTCAAAAATAGCCCAGGAAAAAATTGCTCTCTATATTGGAGGTAAGAAAAATGTCCGTTATAAATTAAGAGATTGGATTTTTTCCCGTCAGAGATATTGGGGGGAACCTATTCCTATAATTAAATGCTCTAAATGCGGTAATGTGCCTCTAAAGGAGAGTGAATTGCCGTTAAAACTGCCTGAAATTAAAAAATATCAACCAAGTGGAAAGAGTGAATCGCCATTAGCGGATATTTCCTCTTGGGTAAATGTAAAATGTCCAAAATGTAAAGGTCCTGCTAAAAGAGAAGTAAATACAATGCCGCAATGGGCAGGCTCTTCATGGTATTTTTTGCGTTATTTAGATCCAAAGAATAAGAAAAAATTAGTTGATATTAAAAAAGAAAAATGCTGGATGCCGGTTGATATTTATATTGGAGGAGTGGAGCATGCGGTCTTGCATCTTTTATATGCCCGTTTCTGGCATAAATTTCTTTATGATATTGGAGTTGTTTCTACTTTAGAGCCATTTTCTTGTTTGATTAATCAAGGCATTATTTTGGGTGAAGACGGAGAAAAGATGTCTAAATCAAGGGGTAATGTAATAAGTCCTGATGATATTATTAAAAAATATGGAACTGATAGTTTGAGAATGTACGAAATGTTTATGGGGCCTTTATCTTTTTCAAAACCATGGGGTAGTCAGGGAGTTATCGGAATATATCGGTTTCTTAATCGGGTTTGGTATTTGGTGGCTGAAAAAGATCCATTAATTGGTGCAAAATCTAAAAAGAAGAAAGAAAAGAAAAAATTAATTTTGACTGCAGAGGCAAAAAGAAAATTAAAAGAGAATTTGAGAAATCTGGAAAAGACAAGGCATAAAACCATCAAAAAAGTAACAGAAGACTTGGAAAAACTTCATTTTAATACAGCCATTAGTTCTTTAATGGAATATGTTAATCAGTTATATGAGGTTCCTTTGGAAAAAGTGGATAAGAAACATTTGGAAAGTTTGGTTTTGCTTTTGTCCCCATTTGCCCCTCATCTATCTGAGGAGTTGTGGAATGTATATCTAAAACATCGAAAATCTGTTGCACAGGAAAAATGGCCTACTTTTAAATTCCATTTAACAGAAGAAAAGAACTTTATATTAATAGCTCAAATAAATGGTAAAATCAGGGCCAAGTTAAAAGTAAAGAAAGGCGTTGATAAAACAGGAGCTGAAAAATTAGCAAAAAGTTCTTCATTGATAAAAAAATATTTAAGCAAGAAGAAAATAAAAAAAGTTATTTTTATTAAAGACAAACTCATCAATTTTGTAGTATGAAAAAAATTGTAGTTATTGGTGGGGGAACTGGTGTATTTACTGTTTTAACTGGTTTAAAAGATTATCCCTTTCATTTGACCGCTATTGTCACAACAGCTGATGATGGTGGTTCTTCAGGAGTTTTGCGGGAAGAATTTGGGATCTTACCACCAGGAGATATCAGAAGAGTATTGGTAGCTCTTTCATCTGATAGCCCGATTTTAGCTAATTTATTTAATTACAGATTTGAAAACGGAACAGGATTAAAAGGCCATAGTTTTGGCAATCTTTTTCTTACTGCTTTAGAAAGAATAACAGGCGATTTTAATCAAGCTATTAAAGAAGCGTCAAAGATTTTGGGAATTAAAGGAAAAGTTATTCCCGTAACTTTGGATTATACGCGGCTTTTTGCCCGTTTGGAAAATGATTTTATTGTAGTGGGAGAATCAAATATTGATGTTCCAAAACATGATGGAAGTTTATTTATAGAAGAAGTTTTTTTAAATCCAGAGCCTAAAGCTAATAAAGAAGCTATTAAAGCTATTAAAGAAGCGGATATTATTATTGCCGGGCCTGGCGACCTTTATACGAGCATTATTCCCAATTTTTTAGTAAAAGGAATTAAAGAAGCAATAAAGAAATCGCGGGCAAAGAAAGTTTATGTCTGTAATACTATGACAAAATATGGGGAGACAAATAAGTTTACAGCAGAGGATTTTTTTGCTACATTAGAGAAATATCTTGGAAAAGGAATGATTGACTATTTCCTTGTTAATATTGAAAAACCGAAAAAGTATTATTTAGGCAAATATAATAAAGAAAAGGCAGGACCAGTTAAATATGATAAAAAATTGCTAAGTTCCTGGAAAAAACCAAAAGTGATTTTTACTCGTCTATTAAGGCAAGGGCCATTGCTCCGCCACGACCCAAAGAAACTGGCTAAAGTAATTTCAAAGCTTCATTGTTAATTGTTATTTGTTAGTTGATATTAATTATGGATAAGCAGGAATTTTCAGAGTTTTATAATAAAAATATAGATAAAGTCTTCCGTTTTGTCTATCTTCGTGTAGATACTACAGAAACAGCCCAAGACTTAACTTCTTTGGCTTTTTTAAAGTTGTGGAAAAGACAATCTTCTGAAATTTTTAATCCTACCGCCTTCCTTTATAGAATAGCAAGGAATCAGATTATTGATTTTTATCGCGCAAAAAGTAAAAAGCCTATTTCTTTAGATAAGGTTGGGGAAATAGCTGATTTTCAAGTAGCTCAACCCACTTTTTCCCAGAAAATTGAATTAACTTTGGAAATGGAGAGAATTAAAAAAGTTCTTCATAATATAAAGCCTGTTTATGCGGATGTCATTATTTGGCATTATGTGGACGATTTATCAAGTAAGGAGATTGCTCAAATACTCAAAAAGAAAGAAAATAATGTAAGAGTAATAATTCATCGAGCGTTGCAAGCGCTTAGAGAACAATTAGAAGTGTAACAAATCCTTGTTTTCTGCGTCTTGTGTAGTAGAAGAAATTATGCAGGAAAAAGACATTATTCAAAAATTACAAGATTTAAAACAAATAAAGTCCGATCAAGATTGGGCTTTTTGGCTTAAAGCTCATATTTTACAGACCAAACCGCAAAGCGGCTTATATGATAAGCCAAAAATCAAACTGGCGGTTTTTTCTTTTATTTCTAAGTATCAAAAAGTAGCCATCCCTTCCTTATTAGTTTTCTTTTTAGTTTCTTCTTTTGCCTTTGCTCAGACAACTTTACCGGGCAGTGTTTTATATCCAATAAAAACTTTGACTCAGAATACCAAGATTTATCTTGCTTCTGAAAATACAAAACCAGTTGTTCGTTTGGAAGTGGCAAAAACAAGAATGGAAGATTTAAGTAAAGTTGAAAATCATGAAAAAGA